>SLKL01000430.1 GCA_007134625.1 Saprospiraceae bacterium | reverse complement strand
TTAATAGTTAGCACTCCGTCGGTTGTTGGACCAGTGCCAATTTGAGCTACCATTCTCACAGCAAAACCATTACCATTATTGGCATATACAGCCATTCCTGAAGTCCCGCCAGCAGGGATTGTAAATGGGTCACTAAAGGGAATCTCATACAGAGAAACCGTTGGAAAACCAGCGCCTATAAATACATCTTCATTGCCAACTTCCACCCATCCAACAGGTGAATTTAGATTGCCTTGAAATTCACCATCTCTCATAAAGACTCTGATATTGTAGTTACCAGCTGGTGCTCCTGCGAGTGAAGCCTGCACTTCAACTGATGTTACTAGTATATCTTGGTCAGTAGTTTCATTGTCCAAGTTAATCGCCCAACCTGTCCAGAAATTTGTAAATGGAACATCCTGCCTTAGAGGATCGGCATCTGCAACAAAGGGACAATTATCGGTTGCTGTGACATCGTAGTTAACTATTCTGTTACACTCACCGGGGTTTAATGTAATTATAATGTCCGAGGGACACACCACTACAGGAGGGGTAACGTCCGGATCACAATCGTCATCACCACTACTTGCAGCCGATATCGTAACCAAATAATCATGAGCCTCCCCAAAATTAGAGCCACCCATACATGAATTAACAGGTACATTTAGCCAGGAATTGATGATTCTCATTCTGTAAGTACCGGGATCCACAGTGCTAGGAATAGAAATACTTCCAACTGTTTGGTTTGAACCGAATGATGAGGTAAATAACAATTCTCCGGCATCTTCGAATGATTGATTGTCATTAAAATCAATATAAATTCTGATCCAGTTGTTAGTAAAATTATGATTCACCGTAAATGAATAGCTTTCGCCGGCTTGCATAGATCCCTGTAAAGAAGGATCTCCGGTAAAATCACCGTAAGAGCCAGGTGAACATCCAGAGCCTAAATGATTTATACCTGCATCAGGCATAATGAAATCATTTATATCGTCCCCCCCTTCACATCCACTAGCAAAGACGGGGACACAATATTGGGCTTGTATATTAACAGCTATACCGCTTGAAAATAGTAGAACTGCAAAAAGAATCTTAAATGTAAAAAAATTGTTCATGGATTAAATCTTATTTGTGTGAACGAATAAAGTCAAACAAAGAATTGAAGCCTAAAAGCTCGATTTCAATTATTTCCAATTGGCTGATAGCAGTCTTAAACTGTGTAGTAGCAGTAAAATTAGAAGTCGTAGTCACAGGAGATGGACTACCTGAAACATTAGTAACACTTCCTAATGTACCACTCGGAGAACTGATTTTATCCATCAGCGCTTCAGAAAGATCGATAGTAATGTCATACTGTTCAAACTTCCAGAGTTGTATTTCGAAAGCGTCTTGCAGTTCAACGGGATTATTAAGGTAATAATCTCTTACAGCTATGTAGTAGTCAAAAATTGCCAGATTGTTCCCGGCATTAACACCAGGGTCATTCATCTCTGTTCTCAGGTCAATAATCTCTTCATTCATTGTTTGAATGAATGCTTCCTTTGCAGCTGGGCTTAAATCTCCGGAATTCTGAGCATTAATGTGGTCAAATGAAAAAGTGACCAACAATAAAAACACAGAAAAAGAGAGAAAGGACGTTAATGTCTTTTCAAGAGTTTTTTTCATGTTGTTCATGGTTTAAATGGTTGAGTAAATTACAAAATTACTATACACCTAAAATGATCAATTAAATCAAATTAGGTGATAGAAGTTCTTATTAATCAAGTACAAAAGTACAAATTGTGTGCCGAAATAGATGATGTAAAATAGTTAATCATTGGGGTAATTTTTACATTAAAAAAAAATATAAACTGTAAAACACTTAATATGTTGATGCTATATAACCTCAAAAAACCATTAATTATCAAGAAAAAAAATTAAAAATCTCTTGATTGGTTTTTTTATGCATGTAACTCCTAATTTGATATTTTTTTACCTTTGCACACCAATGCAAATACCAAATGACTCTAGCAAAAGAAATTGAGAAAAGACGGACTTTTGGCATCATAAGCCACCCTGATGCAGGTAAGACAACTCTAACGGAAAAGCTGCTCTTGTTTGGAGGGGCGATTCAAGTAGCGGGTGCCGTAAAGTCCAATAAAATAAAAAGGCATGCTACTTCAGATTTCATGGAGATCGAGCGACAAAGGGGGATTTCTGTAGCAACCTCAGTAATGGCATTTGATTATGGCGGAAAAAGAATAAACATACTGGATACTCCCGGTCACCAGGATTTTGCTGAAGACACCTACAGAACCTTAACCGCGGTTGATAGTGCTATTGTAGTTATAGACGTAGCTAAAGGCGTTGAACCACAAACTGAAAAGCTCGTAAATGTTTGCAAAGACCGCAATACCCCCATGATTGTTTTTATCAACAAACTGGATAGAGAAGGACTGGACGGATTTGAACTCCTGGATGAAATAGAAGAAAAACTGGGAATGAAGGTTTGCCCCCTAAGTTGGCCCGTCGGCATGGGGCAAAGACTAAAAGGAGTCTATAATATATATGAGGGCAAACTCAATCTCTTCAGACCCCATGGAAAACAAGAAGAGGAAGACACAATAGTCATCTCGGATCTAGATAGCGAAGAACTCGAAAAGCAACTTGGAGAAAATGCGGCTGATGAATTGAGGTCAGAAATGGAAATAATAGAAACGGTTTATCCTACTTTAGACATCGACAAGTACAGAGCAGGCAAACTCAACCCGGTTTTTTTCGGATCTGCAATCAATAATTTTGGTGTTAAAGAATTATTGGATTGTTTTATTAGCATAGCCCCCGGTCCACTCGCTCGTAAAACGGATAGTCGAACTGTGGAACCTTTAGAGAAGGATTTCTCGGGTTTTATTTTTAAAATCCATGCCAACATGGACCCGAGACACAGGGATAGGATCGCCTTTCTTAGAATCTGCTCAGGCAAATTTGAACGAAATGTCAATTATCAGCATGTTCG
>SLKL01000411.1 GCA_007134625.1 Saprospiraceae bacterium | reverse complement strand
TGGCCAAGACAATTGAGCAATTTAAAATATTTACGAAAGCAGATATATCTTATTGATTTTCAACAATTTCAAACAAACAAAACATTCTTTGCGTGACTTTGCGTCTACTTTGCGCCTTGGCGTGAAATAAAGCCTCCTACTTTCTTCCAATCTTTTGTATTGTACTAAGAACTAAGATTGAAGTCATGTATTTTCCAAAATCGAATATGTCACCAACTTTTCTTGTGCATGCCTTATGCTTGAAAATCTACCTTTGTGTTATTTGTATGAAACATCAGGCTTTCTAAATGCAGACTTTCAATTTATCTACAAACTCATTAGAAAACCATATCTATTAAACAAAAATTGATTATCTTCGGGCACAAAATCAAATGACCTTCAATGACTAAACAACCAAATGGACTTTATAAACCAAAAAATCACGTACGAATTGTTACTGCAGCATCATTATTTGACGGACACGATGCAGCTATAAACGTGATGAGACGGATTATGCAGAGCTCAGGAGCTGAAATTATTCACCTCGGTCATAACCGCTCTGTAAAAGAAATTGTAAATACCGCCATTCAGGAAGATGCAAATGGAATAGCCATCACCTCCTATCAGGGTGGACACATAGAGTACTTCAAATACATGTACGACCTGCTTCAGGAAGCGGGAAGCGGACACATCAAAATATTCGGCGGCGGAGGTGGCACCATTCTCCCTTCGGAAATAGAAGAATTGCATGAATATGGCATAACCAGAATTTATAGTCCCGACGATGGAAGAAACCTCGGACTTCAGGGCATGATTAGTGATGTAATCGAAAAATGCGATTTCCCCATTGGGAAGCAGCTCAATGGTGAGTACAAATCGATAAAGGACAACTCCTACCCTTCTATAGCCAGATTGATTTCTGCAATAGAAAACTTCCCGGAGCTGCACGATGATATCTATAAGAAGATTAATGCCGAAGCAGCAAAATCTACTACCTCGGTTATTGGAATAACGGGAACAGGTGGATCGGGAAAATCCAGTCTAGTAGATGAAATTATAAGACGCTACCTTTTGGAGTATCCGGAAAAAAGCATAGGTGTAATTTCGGTGGATCCGTCTAAAAGAAAGACGGGTGGAGCACTACTCGGTGACAGAATCAGAATGAATTCTATCAACCACAGTGACAGGGTTTACATGCGCTCTCTTGCTACGCGTCAGTCCAATCTTGCACTTTCTAAATACGTGCAGGGGGCAGTAGATATTCTCAAAAATGCCGATTTTGATCTCATTATCCTGGAAACATCAGGTATTGGTCAGTCCGATACAGAAATAACGGATCACTCTGATCTTTCGCTTTATGTAATGACGCCGGAGTACGGTGCAGCTACACAATTGGAAAAGATCGACATGCTTGATTTTGCGGATATTATCGCTATCAATAAATTCGATAAAAGAGGAGCACAGGATGCACTGAGAGATGTCAAAAAACAATATCAGCGCAACCATCTGCTTTTTGATCAAAAGCCTGACGAAATGCCGGTTTACGGAACCATTGCTTCGCAGTTTAACGATCCGGGTACGAATAAGCTTTTTATCGAATTAATGAAAAAAGTAGTGGAAAGAACGGGAGCGGATTTTAGTCTGGACTTCAGTTTGCAGGAAGGTTTTTCAGAAAAAATTTACATCATACCTCCGGCGCGTGTTAGGTACTTATCCGAAATAGCGGAAAACAACAGATCGTATGACAAATGGGTGGATAAACAAGCAGATATTGCATCAAGGCTTTACGGCATACAAACGACCATAGACCATTTGAACAATCAGGATGCATCCAAGTATGGGGATTTACTCAGCCGATTGGAGACCATGCAAGTGGAACTTAAGCGAGATTTGGATGGTGATTGTCAGAGAATTCTCGAGGACTGGGAAAGCAAAAAAGCAAATTACGAAAGCGATGAATTTGTCTATAAGGTAAGGGATAAGGAAATCAAAGTGCCGACTTATACCCTTTCGCTCTCTCAATCAAAAATACCAAGAGTTTCTCTTCCCAAATTCAAGGATTGGGGTGAATTACTGAGATGGTGTCTGCAGGAAAATACACCCGGAGATTTCCCTTATACTGCCGGTGTTTTTCCATTTAAGCGAAAAGGTGAAGACCCCACCCGTATGTTCGCAGGAGAAGGCGGACCGGAGCGGACAAATAAACGCTTTCATTACCTTTCTCTCGATATGCCTGCCAATCGGTTGTCCACGGCTTTTGATTCGGTGACGCTTTATGGAGAAGATCCCGATCATCGTCCGGATATTTATGGAAAAATTGGAAACAGCGGTGTGAGTATCTGCAGTCTTAATGATGCCAAAAAGCTATACTCAGGTTTTGATCTCTGCGATCCAAGGACTTCTGTTTCTATGACGATCAATGGACCGGCAGCGACCATTTGCGCCTTTTTTATGAATGCAGCCATAGATCAGCAATGTGAAATCTATATCCGTAAAAAAGGGCTCGAACACTTAGTGGAAGCTAAGCTAATAGAAAAATACGACGATAAGGGGCTTGCACGTCCGCAATACTCAGGAGACATACCTGAGGGCAACAATGGACTTGGGCTTTTACTCCTTGGTCTTACAGGCGATGAAGTACTTGAACCAAACATATACAACGAACTAAAAGCCAAAGCCTTGCAATCTGTTCGTGGAACTGTTCAAGCCGACATACTCAAGGAAGATCAGGCACAAAATACCTGCATTTTTTCTACGGAATTTTCGCTAAAATTAATGGGAGATGTGCAGCAGTATTTCATTGATCACAGGGTCAGGAACTTTTACTCGGTTTCAATATCCGGTTATCATATAGCTGAAGCGGGTGCCAATCCGATTACGCAATTGGCTTTTACACTCGCCAATGGTTTCACATTCGTTGAGTACTATCTGAGTCGTGGGATGGACATCAATCATTTTGCTCCCAATTTATCCTTTTTCTTTTCCAATGGAATTGAC
>SLKL01000160.1 GCA_007134625.1 Saprospiraceae bacterium | reverse complement strand
ATCAGATACTTTTTCATTTGAGTGTATTAAAGAGAACTTTGGGTTTAATTTGATACCAATTTCTGCTGATGCCAATTCATTGAAAGAGTGAAGTGCATCTAAGTATTTTTCATCCTCAACCATTGCCAATATCTGATCACTAAAAGTACCTGAGGAGGCTTCATCATTTTGTATATTTATTAAGTGCAGACTCGAGCGCTCAAGTTTTGAATGTACGTAGGATGCAAAATACAATGCATTTAAAGAACAGGGAGAAAAGTCAATGGGGCAGAGGATTTTAAACATAGCTCAACTGATTTTTTGTTTTTAATTTATATCAGGCAACTGCGCGGATAATATAGACGAGAGCAATACTGATAAATAATCCAAGTGAAACTTTACCCAAGTCTAAAAATACATTTCTCCAGGCAGAACCATCAAGCTTACCCAGTTTCCATCTTACCGCAAGTTCACGACCGGCCAAAAGACCAATAAATACCCATGTAGTACTCATCGGAACATTATTGAGCTCTTTAAAATAGTATAATATTATACCGTAAGTAAGGTCAATAATGGTGGCGGATCTAATATCTGTTGTATTTGTTTTTGCTTTGACAATTTCCTGAATTTTACCCCCTCGTGCACTGAATATAAAACCGAGCATTATCAATATTATAACCAGAGACACGATTAATTCGTTCAGACTAAGTGACCTAGGCAGGTAAACATAAATGTTGGCGAAATCCTGTATTAACCACATAGACCATAGAAAGCCTGTTGATAAAACCTGAAATACCGACCACATGGATTTATTGAAGCCGTCAAGTGGTCGTTCCATGAACTTTTTTTCCAGCAAATTGGTGACTATAAGATATACAATCACCGCCGCACCGAAAGCGACGAAATACCCTGATACTGACTTAAACATCATGGAACCAAGGTTCTCCGGATTAAAAAAAGTCAATACCATAAAACTAGTACTTACCGGAATCCCGAAACGGGTTATGGTAAGCAGCACCAATGGCGGTAAAAGATAATACCAGGCAAGGGGATCAGGTAAAGGATAGCGGGTCAACCTTTCATAGGAAACGTCGCCGGGCATATCACCGGCGAAACTGGAATGCCAACCATATACCAAAGTTATGGTTAAAACTACCGAGGCAAACAACCACAATATATACCAGGGGCGCTTTTCATTAGAACTGATAAAGGTTCCGAGGGTTTGAATGGCATCGTTTCCAACAACTGCGTAGGAGGCTAAAATAAACCCTCCCCACATTACGATAAACTCAACGTTCATTTAAGCGAGTTAAACTGAAATTAATACACAAAAATCTATAGCTTCATTCGGTTTTTTGCTGTACCAATATTAAATTATTGTTAAGCTTAACTTTGTCTTAATCTGATTGGTTTTAAATGCTTGCAAATGCGTTTGTTATTTCAATGTAAAAAAAGAATAGTCTAAATATTACAAAAAATAATTATAAAAAACTTAAATTTGCGGATTGTATTTTTGATTATCCCTATGAAAGAAGAGCACTCACTCATTGAGAAAATAACTGATAAAATTCACCAACTCATCAAGGAAAGAGATGCGCTAAGGGATAGGGTGTCAGAATTACTTATTGAAAATCAAAAATTAAAATCTAGTGTAAATAATATAGAAGAAAATCACAAAACTGCTGAAAGTGGAAAGAATTTAGAGGAGGAGCGTTTGAAGCAATTAAAAATAGCTGTTAAACAGCTGGATCAATATACAAAAGAATTAGACGAGTGTATTCGTTGGATTGAAAAGAACTGATAATGAGTGAAAAAGAACTAAAATCAACTACTGTTATCATTGGAGGAAGATCTTTTCCCCTTAGGGTAGAGGAGTCCCAAATCAGTGCTATTCAATCTGCCGGCAAAAAAATTAATGAGAAAGTCAGATACTTTCAATCTATCTATAAGGACAGAGACCTTCAGGATTGTTTGAGTATGGCATTACTCACTTTTGCCATGGATAATCAACAATCTGATTCTTCCGATCAGGGTAATGATCTGTCGGAAAAATTACTCCATATTGATCAAATGCTTCATGATGCTCTAAATTGATTTTCCTTTTCTGTAGTTTTTTAATGCATTCCCTCATTGTGGGCGTGTTCAAAATAATTTAATCATAAACAGAAAAAGTAATGGAAACAATAATAATTGCTGCAATAGTCGGACTCATAGTAGGAGTATTAATCAGTTATTTTTTGATTAATGCATCCCTAAAAAAAGCCAATAAACAAAGAATAGAAGAAATAAATAAAAAGTCAGATCTTGAAATAAAAGAGGCCAGGCTTACGGCTAAAAGAATAATTTCAGATGCAGAGACACAGGCTGAAAAAGTGCTTTCAAGAGCGGAGAGTAAAAATGAATCCATAAAGCAAAAAAAGATACAGGAGGCCAAGCAGAAATTTAGTCAAATGAAGGCCGAGGTAGATGAAAAAAGGGCACAATTAAAAATCGATTTTAAGGAAAGGGAACTTAATGTTGTTGAAAAAGAGAAAGATTTAGATAGAAAGCGCAATGAGTTAAATAGCTTCAAGGAGACCATCGATCAACAGGAGGCTGAGATTAAAGCGACTAAATTGAATTTAGAAACTCAATTAAAAATTCTTGCCAGAAAGCGCGATGAGCTTGATCAAATTAACGAAGAACGAATTAAAAAGCTCGAGACCATAGCAAGAATGAGTGAAAATGAGGCCAAGGAAGAATTGCTTGATGCAGTAAAGGCCAAAGCTGAAAATGACGCAATGTCTATTGTCAAGCAAACCCTCGAAGAGGCTAAAGTAAACGCGAGTAAAGAAGCTAAAAAGATTGTTATTCAATCTATTCAGCGGATGTGTGCCGAAGTTGCCATTGAAAATACAGTTACAGTATTTAATCTGACCTCTGACGACTTAAAAGGGCAGATTATAGGTCGGGAAGGAAGAAATATACGTGCATTAGAGGCAGCTACAGGAGCTGAAATTGTAGT
>SLKL01000353.1 GCA_007134625.1 Saprospiraceae bacterium | reverse complement strand
CTCTAGGACTACTCGCTTTTTTTGATCCATTTAGCAAAGCTGTAGCCGGACCCACTTAAACTCGCTTTACCAATTCTTTTGCTGACTCATGTCCGATGGGGCGAGTGCCATATATTTTGTAAAAAATAAATTTCCAACTTTGAACTGCAAGTTTATAAGAATTGCTAAAACTCAGACAGGTAAGTGGCTCTTATCGTCTACAACTTTGAATGGATCCTCAAAAAAATCAAGAAGGTCCAATTTCTCTTATATGGGGATAATTAATGTTTATTCAGGGAAAAACCTATTAGTTATACCCTATAACATTATTTTCTGTTTTTTAAAATACCATCTAATTGGACACCCAAAAGTAAATGAACTTGATTCAGATATTGGTTTTTACTAGCCCTTAAACTGCAAAAAAAACAATGGACTTTTAGCATTAGGTGATGCACTTCAATCTATTTTATTTAAAACTTGAACAGTCAATCGGTCTGATAAATTTAACCCCCCAAATTTTTATATCATAGCCTAAATCAATTGATAATTAGTGCACAATTCAGATAAAAAACGAAACTGGAAAGTTGTGTATTATAAAGATTGAGTACACTTAGAAAAAGTTTAATTAACCCATAAGGCACATAGAATTTACATAGAGTATTTTAAACAGGCATACCCAAACTCTTCGGCGGAGTGACATTCCTTTTTTTGTGTATACAAGCTTAGAAAAGGTAATCCATTAAACTTTTTTCCTTTACTCCCTAATCACCGCATTCCTTTACGTGAACTTATAAGGGAGGCAAGTTTAAAAGTTACCAGTTCAAATACAACCCAATGTATAGAAAATAGCTGCAGAATTAGATAATCACCAGCTAATCATTAAAAGAGAATTGATGCGAAAATGCAAATATTACCCTTTCTCTTCCTCTCTTAATGCACGTCTTAAAATTTTACCTACATTGGTCTTTGGTAGTTCATCTCTAAATTCCACATGCTTCGGCACTTTGTATCCGGTGAGGTTTTCTCTACAGTATTCGATCACCTCTTTTTCTTTTAAGGATTTGTCCTTTTTGACAATAAAGACTTTTACGCATTCACCTGATTTTTCATGAGGTACCCCGACAGCTGCGACTTCAAGGACTTTTGGGTGAGCTGCAAGTACATCCTCAATTTCATTGGGGAAAACATTAAATCCGGACACGAGAATCATGTCTTTTTTACGATCGACAATTTTGAAAAAGCCATCAGGGAGCATGATTCCTATGTCCCCTGTGTTCAACCAACCATCTACAATGGTTTTAGCCGTTTCATCAGGACGATTGTAGTAGCCTTTCATAATTTGTGGACCTTTTACCTGTATTTCACCAATTTCATTTGGAGGTAAAGGTTTTCCTTCCTCATCTACGATTCTCATTAATGTGGAGGGTGCAGGTAACCCTACTGTACCCAGTCTTCCTGTACCGTCTATAGGATTTACAGAAGCTAAGGGAGAGGATTCTGTCATGCCAAAACCTTCATTCAAATGACAGCCCGTTACCTGAAGCCATTTTTCTGCAACCGCCCTTTGAACCGCCATTCCACCACCTACAGTTACTTTCAAACTGCTAAAATCTACTTTTTCGAAATCCGGATGATTGAGTAGTGCATTAAAAAGCGTATTGACTCCCGTAAACATTGAGATCGGATATTTTTTAAATTCCTTTATGACAGATGGGATGTCTCTTGCATTGGTGATTAAGATAGAATGACTACCAAAGCTCATCATCGCAACACAATTTACTGTAAATGCAAAAATATGATACAGTGGAAGTGGACATCCAGCCGTTTCCTCACCCTCTTTTAAAAAGGGATTCATTATAGCCCTAATCTGCAAAGCATTAGAAACCAGATTCCTGTTGGTAAGCATACTGCCTTTAGAGACTCCAGTTGTTCCACCTGTATATTGTAAAACAATAACCCTGTCCGGTGTTTCTTCCACACTATTGATGCTGAATTTTTTTCCCTCCTTCAATGCATGGGAAAAAGTTACTGAATTCTTTAAATCATAGGAGGGAACCATTTTCTTTATGTGGCGAATCACAAAATTCACTATTGGTCCTTTTAAGCCTCCAAGTAATTCTCCAATGCTTGTTCGAATGACTGTTTTAATATTAGTGTCATGGATGATTTTTTGAAGATTGGACGCAAAGTTTTCGGCTATAATAATAGCCTTTGCCCCTGAGTCAGTAAACTGATGCTTCATCTCTCTCGGAGTGTAAAGGGGGTTGGTATTTACCACCACAAGCCCTGCCATTAGCGAGCCCAAAAGTGCAATTGGATATTGTAATGTATTGGGCATCATTAAGGCAATTCTGTCACCAGGCTCGAGACCTCTTGATTGCAGGTAGGCAGCAAGTTTGCGGGCTTTTTGTCCCAACTCTCTGTAAGTGATGGTTTTACCCATGTTGGTGAATGCAGGTTTTTTATCATATTTCTCAATACTTGCTTCCATCAATGCTAAGAGTGATGGATACTCGTCCGGGTTGATGTTAGCAGGAACTCCGGGGGAATAATGATTTAGCCAAGGTCTGTTATCTTCCATGATTTTATTTTTAGGGTAAATTTATAAAAAATAATTGAAATCAAATTGCTAATTAAAGATTAGGGGGTTTAACGAAATGTAGGAGGGTATTTATTTGGAGTGGTTTCTAATAAAAGGGGGGGAGAGCTGCTTTATCTATGCTGAATGTTTGTTTGACCACAGATTAGCACAGATATGCACAGATTTAATCTGAATTATCTCTGGTTTTTAATTGCAACTCCCTTAATCTAACCAAGGCAGAACCTCTTAAGATAATATTTTGTAAGATTTTGCTATCTGGGATTCTATGTCAGTGATTATAATTCACAAGCGTCCAAAATAAGCAAAAAGACATGGTTGTAATTTTTCCCTAAATTTAGGGTCGAAAACAAAAACAAAAAAACAACCATGTCTAGAGCAAACATAAGCTTATTTTCACAAATTTT
>SLKL01000047.1 GCA_007134625.1 Saprospiraceae bacterium | reverse complement strand
CTGACGTACTCTATTCCATCTGCTATGGTATAAGCCAACTCGAGGTCAGCGGGGGCACCTGCCTCATGCATGTGATACCCACTCACGCTTATGGAGTTGAATCGTGGCATTTTTTTAGCTGTGTAAGCAAAAATATCAGCAACTATCCGCATACTTGGACCCGGAGGATAGATGTAAGTATTCCGAACCATAAATTCTTTGAGAATATCATTCTGAATGGTTCCACTCAATTGATGAGGCTCTACTCCCTGCTCCATTGCATTGGCAATAAAAAAAGCCATTATCGGAATGACAGCTCCGTTCATGGTCATGGAGACGGATATTTTATCCAGTGGAATACCATCAAAAAGCTGACGCATATCTTCAATGCTGTCAATGGCTACACCGGCCATACCCACATCACCACTCACTCGTGGATGGTCAGAGTCATATCCTCTGTGGGTCGCGAGATCAAAAGCCACTGAAAGACCCTTTTGTCCGGCAGCCAGATTATCCCGGTAAAAGCGATTACTTTCCTCAGCTGTCGAAAATCCTGCATATTGTCTAATGGTCCAGGGACGTTGAGTGTACATGGTACCATACGGACCCCTCAAATATGGAAAGCTCCCCGGATGAGTATCCAGCCAAGGCGTTCCCTCTACCAGCTTTTCAGACATAGGGTTAACCACCTCTATCTGCTCATTGGTCAGCCAGGTCTGAGCGTCAATGGAGGGGCGATTTACTTTTCTAAAGGGTATTTCTTTCCAGTTTATTTTTGTCATATGCAACAGCTATTCTTTCTAACTACCTATACTGTATCAAACAGTATTCCATTTTATACAGTCAAAAGTAAGAAAATCTGTCGACTTAGTTTTCATATATCTAAGCCAATCACTTTAATAACATATGTCCTTATGGATTTGTAGTTAAAATTTATTCAACTAACTAAAAAATTGAACCCGGATCCTTACTCTCTGAGAAAGCAAGAATCCGGGCTCTGCGGTAAAGTCAAATTGGTGCTTTGTGTTTCTGAGTTATTATCAATTATTTAGTCAATACAATTCGTTTTGTGCCAAGTGGAACGCCTTCCTGACTGATTCTCAAAAAATATTGTCCTGAGGGCAGATGTGAAGGCAAATCAATGAAACTTCCATTCACTTCCCCGTCAGCCAATCGATTGCCCAGAAGGCTGAGTAATGTGTAATGATACTGATCGTTAGGGTTTCGGGGCAAGTTTTGAATATGAATTCGGCCCGTGGTCGGATTGGGACTGACGGAGAAATGTCCGGAAGTTGTATGCGTTACTGTGTTTGTTGTGTTTTCGCTATAAAGTCTGGTTGTTCCCTGATTATCCGTGAAATATAAATCTAAAACATTGCCGGAACAATCGTAAAAATAAAGTCCGATGGGATCCGGGGTAATGATAAATTGACTGGTAGGAACATTCCTTTTAAAACGAACTGAAAATATTACCGTTCCCTGATCGAGGTCAGTACATTCAGCTTCATGAGAGGTCCAAAGTGTGGGCAGGAATCCCTCATCCGTTCGATTTTTATTGAACCAATCTTTTCTAAGTCCTATATCACTGTTTAGGTATTCTATTTCGAGGTATTCCAATTCATCAGTATCCCATTGTAGTGAAAATTGATAGGCTGACATATTCTCAAATTGGTCAACAATAACAGAACCAATTACTTCATCTTGTGTCCCTGAAACCTCGGAGATTTCAAGAATCAGATGTACCTCCTCAGCTGATTGACTGTATGCATTTTGCAGAGTGCATATCATTAGAAAAAAGAAAAAGATGAATTGGCTCTTCATATTAATTGAACTTTCATCTCTTAAAAAGACTCAAATCGGCAAACGTGGCAATGAAAACTAATTTTTTTTATTTTTTAAAAAAACTTTGTTCTCCATATCCATAGAATCGACATCTCTGGCTTAGTTTTATTGGTAAAAAAACTTTATCTGTCAACACTCGTGACTACTGGAAAAGTTATGGTAAAATATTACCCTTTGGAGGGGACTCATTAATGAATGATAATGGGTTTTTGCAAACGCAGATTATTATCCATTACCTCTAAAACATATTGCCCGGCAGGTAGATGGCTAATATCTGTTGAGACATTTACCGTATTGTGGAGGGGTTTTGATAAAACCCGCTTACCCGAACTGCTGTAAATGACTAAACTGCCACTCACGGCTTGGGAAAACTCTAAACTGATATAATCTGAGGTTGGATTGGGGAAAATACTCCATTCTATACCTGAATTTGTTACTTCATTGAGGGAAGTAGGTGCACCTCCAAAAAACGTCTTTTCCCCCCGATTATCTACATATTCCATCCTTAGCTCATTGCCTTCGCAGTCATAAAAAAGCATTTGCTCAGGTGGTGGAATAATGACAAAATCATCGCTTTTTTGAATAAAAATAAAACTAAATAAGCTGTCTCCCTCCGTCATTGTTTCACAACCCGCAGTGGACCAGATAATCCGGGCACGACCTTCATCAGCATTATCCAGATTAAACAAATCAGGTCTTAGCCCAATGTCTGTTTTGGTATAATCCAAATCAACAAATTCAAGTTCTGAAGGATTCCAGTTGAGGTTAAACTCAAAAGCAATCATGTTTTCAAAATAATCGGTAGTTAAAGTAGCCCTGACAGTATCTCCACCCATTTCGCTTATCTTCATATTCAGCCCTACATACTCAGATGTTTGGGCATTAATGCTGAAAAGGCAGCAAATTGAAAAAAAAGAAACCAATAAATATCGCATTCTTAATTGTATTGAAATGACATCCAAGGTGATCGCCTCCAATTCAGCGCATCAACTTTTGCTAATATAAGCCTCGGTTTTTAGTTAATGCAAATTTCAAGCCGAAAATTAGTAAGAGGATTAATCCCTCGAACTTCTGAACTCAACCAACATGTCATAAAGTTCACCGGTATCTTCGTTTTTCAAATCAATGATATTGATCTGATTAATAAAATCACCTCCGTCATAGG
>SLKL01000415.1 GCA_007134625.1 Saprospiraceae bacterium | reverse complement strand
TTATCCAATTAACCTGAATTTGTTGTTTCCTGGCCTGCCTGATTAAGTAATTGACTAGCTCACTCTTACTGGAATACTCCTTGCTTTCCACCTGATTTTTAAGCCACTCATCATTGGGTTCTGTAAGTGATATACTTTGTCGTGCCATAATGTTGAATTTGATGTAAATATACACCAAAAACGCATCATGCTAAAGAATTATTGAAAATTGTTGTCCATATAACCTTACTCCGGAATATCCACTTTCTAACAAGGATTCAGAAAATCTTAAGGCTGCACTCGTCTATATGCTGGTGATTAGCGGGAGGAATTTGATGTTCTGTGTAAATAATCGATGATTGTTGAATTGTTAAAACTCAGACAGTAAGTGAGTCTTTTCTCCCCAACGCGTTGGGGATCAGAAAAAGCAAAAGGCCCGGTTTTTTAAATGTCAATTGATTGAAGAACAAGGAACACTCTCGTCCAGAAGACGAGACGATTTGAGAAGTTTTAGAAAGGGGGTCAAGATGGTCCGGCATATCCTACTTTGTTTCAACTGCTATGCCCTTAGTTATTTGCTGTCTTTCTTATCATCAAGTCGTCTTTTAAGTTCTTCAAACGATATTGTTTTTTGTTTCCTTTCTTCGTCTGTTAGCTTTTTATATTCTTCTACAGTGTCAGTTAGTGATTTGAGCTGTTGTTGAATTACATCTTCGTCATAATCGATAAAAGTCATTTCGTAAAGGCAATGAGCTATTATTTCTAAGTCAGAAAAGTTTTTAGTTGTCTGCAATGCCAAGTCCATACCGAGCCACTTATCCCACTCTAAAAACTCAATAGCGTAGCTATTTGAAATGTCGTTTAGGTCTGAATTTTTTTTCTGACCTAAGACATCAACGTAAGTTTCTTTATCACTCTCAAAGTCTGGATCACTGTCATACTCTGTCAAAATAATTTCTAACTCATCATAGTCTGCCGGCTCGGTTACTTTTAGTTTTTCATAAACCTTTCTGTATTCGTCAAGCATTTGGTTTTGGTCAGGGTACAGTTTTATCAAGGTCAGCTCAACGCTAAGCCAATTGTATGATTTAATTAATTCAGATAGTTTCATTTTCTCTTACTGTAGGTTCTCTTAGTAATAAATATATTTTTTCAAATGTTGTTATCTTTCGGTATAATTGTCAAACCGCTAATTTATCCTTTAACGTTTAAATCTACATAATTGATCCGCATTAAGTAGTATGGCGTTTTTTTACAATATCGAATAATTCGTTCCTGGTCCGGTTCCGAATTTTTCAATAAGTTTTTTCTTAATTAACTCTGGTAAAATCCTTTTCACAGTCGGACTTGGAATTCCTAATTTTTTTGCGATATCCCCCGATTTACAGCCTGCATTATTCTCAATGAAAGTCAGAATTGCCTTTTCACGTGGGGATAATCTTGTTTTTACTCCTTGACTATCAAGTTTTATCATCAATTGTTTCTGAATATTTCCTAAGGCATCAAAGAAAAAACGAACCCATTCTGTAACATCTTCATTCGGTCTCTGAGATTGACAACTTCTTAAAACACTGTAATACTCCGTTTTACGACTTTCAATCTCGTGCTCAAAACTCACATATTGAATCCACTTGTAACCATGTTTCATTAATAGTAAAGTTGCAAGCAATCTGCTCAATCGCCCATTTCCATCCTGAAATGGATGAATACTGACAAAATCATATGCAAATAAGGCACATTTTACTAATGGATGCGTTTCTCTGTCATTCAAATACCAATCAATTAACATTCTCATTGCATCCTGTGTCGGATATCCTGCTTCAGTTGTCTGAAAAATTATCTGCCTCGTACCATCAGGCAGATTAGCTTCTACGGCATTGCTATGCTGTTTATAATCACCTTTATGCCACTCGTCTTTCTTGCTGTATTTCAATAAAATGTTGTGCAAATTCTTCAAACTACTCTCAGTTATTGAAATATCCTCAAACGATTCACAAATCAAATCTAAAGTTTCAAAATACCCGACTACTTCTTGAGAATCCCTATCAACAATTTTTGTAATGTCAATTTCTTTAAGTAGGACCTCAACTTCTTTATCAGACATTTTTGAGCCCTCAATCCTTGTAGAAGCTCCAACACTGCGTACAGTAGCTATTGTTTTCAATTGCTTCAAACTTTGTCCTTCCCTCTTTTCTATGTTACTCCATGATGCATCAAATCGGTCAATCTGGCTAATCAATCGTATAAGCTCCCAATCAATTTTTAATGAAAATGTATGTACCTTATTTTCCATTCTTCAAAGATATCATTTTATCCTCAAAATGATACGATATGATTCGTTTTTATTCGATAAATATTCGATAATCATGATAGGATATGAGCTTATTTTGTGCGATAACGGCACGGTCAAGTTCCCATAATGTTCCTATCCCAGTAAAATGATTCCCAAAACACACCTTTATTTCTCCTAAATCCTAGCTTCCATTGCGCATATTCTTCAAGCCGGATGTATGTGCGTCTGTTTTTATTTTCATTCCGCTTATCAATTAGAAGTCGAGAGCTGTTAGGGTAAAGTTAGGGTTTTTGAGTGGGGATTAAGGGGGAAGGGGGTGTTTTTCTTGTTACTTTTTGGCATTGCCCTCTTTATAAATTGATTGAAGATTAACGAACGCCGATATGCGATTTGAGAAGTTTTAGAATGAGGGGGGCAGGATACTTCAGAATATCGAAATTAACAGACTGTAAAATCAAAAGGTAATTTACCTGAAATAACGAAAGACAAATCAAGCCATCAAAAAATCATGTAAATTATGGTAAAGCGGTGAGGGGCTTTACTCGTCGATTTCTTCCTCAAGAATTTTTTGAAGTTGATGATGAAGCTCTGGAATTTTATTTAGAATAACATCCATCACAATATCATAATCTACCCCAAAGTAATGGTGAATTAGCTTATCCCGCATTTTGCCCATTGATCGCCACTCAATCCCAGGATACTTAATTTTAAAATCT
>SLKL01000101.1 GCA_007134625.1 Saprospiraceae bacterium | reverse complement strand
GTGAACTCAAAAAAATAAGTACCCGGTCCCGGCAGTATGGAGTCACCAGCTATATATTGTTCGTCTCTGCAAATTGTAATATCTATAATCTGATCATAAACTGGATTGACAAAAACATTCACAAAACTCAATCCGATATCCCCACAAAAAATCCGTTGTCCCGGACTTAATTGATCTCTTAAGTCTGAAAAAAGAAATTGACCAGCAAGAGAATCCAACCAATGACTATCTCTATTAGAAATTGACAAGCCATATAACCTGTGACTTCCAGCATTTTCAAAAATAAAATCATCATCGGGCAGCACCCCAAGGATGGAGTCATTCAATACTACCAGATAATGGTAATCATAAAAATCAGGATTAGGTGGATCGGAAAAAAGATAGTCGGGTTCAGGGAGGTCATCAATCTGCTCTCCCTGACAAATTTCATAAGGAAGCCCAGAAAGAATACCCCCATCAGGTTCGCAAGTTTCACACTCAATACCATCAGGATCGCAAAAAATGATACTAAACTCAAGTAGTTCACCCTCGTCAAACTCAAGACCATCTTGTATATAAAGTACCCAATTCCCATTCACCGGTCCTGAGTTAAAATTCTCAAGACATCCAGCAAAAGGGTAATACGAACCTGTATAATTTCCAAAATTTGCCCAGGAAGAATTATTACTCCACTGAGCGGCTATACCCGAGTCAGGAGATGCAGGTAATGCACATGGAATAAATGTAACATCCCAGTTTGCTCCATTAGTCAATGGAGGAGGTGGAGAGGTATTTCCAACCAAGGTAATAACAGTACCGGAAGGTGAAGTCAATGTGATCAATAAATCCCCCACCGCTGAGTGATTAAAATGAATATTTATTCCACAAACCCCTTGCTCGGGGTCAGACAAGTCATTATTGGTTGCCCCCTCTATTTCAAGGGTAATGAAATTATTGGATAGATCTGCAATAGTAAATGGACCTTCATAAAAGCACTGCGCCTTTACTTCAAAGGAAATTATGGAAATCAAGAATAGGGAAAGCAACAGGGCTAAAAATCGAATTTTTACAGCTCTCAACCTGCTAAACCTTGCTCTCAACATATATGTGTTGGGTGTGATCATGTCTGGATTAAACGCTAACTTAAACAATTTGCAAAATTACAAAAAATAGTAATCACCACTTAGACACCATGACTTTAATTATAGTTGTCTGGAGAAAAGCTGCTTTAGTCAGAGAGATAACCCTAATTTTTAGAGAATGTAAGATTGGAAAAAGTATGAAAATAACCCAATCTTTATCCATTTTAATACACCCGGTCATTTGATTAAGTGTTTGATAAATAAAAAAATCACTACCTTCCTCTTTTAAACTAAATATAATCATATACCTATGCCTGAACCACTCGTTAAGCCGGTCAACAATCCGGATGATTCAGAATTAATCAAATTAATTCAATTCTATGAAGAAACACTGGGATTTTGTCCAAATAGTGTTTTAACCATGTTTCACCGACCACGTATCGCCTATGCATTCATCGAAATGAATAAAGCTGTGATGGAGAACAAAGGTAGAGTCAATAGTGCTTTAAAGCGAATGATTGCCTATGTCAGTAGTCATGCCACCGGATGTCGATATTGTCAAGCACATACCATACGAGCAGCTGAGCGCTATGGAGCACAGAAGGAGCAATTGGAAAATATCTGGGAATTTAGAACACATTCAGCTTTTTCACCCGCTGAAAGAGCTGCACTGGAATTCGCTGTAAGGTGTTCAACAGTACCCAATTCAGTGAACGAAGATTGCAAAGCGCAATTAAAAAAGTATTGGAACGAAGGTGAAATAGTCGAAATAAATGGAGTGATTGCACTTTTTGGATATCTGAATCGCTGGAATGACAGCATGGGCACCCAAATTGAGGACGGAGCTGTTGATTCTGCAGAAAAATGGTTATCCAAAAAAGGATGGACTAAAGGAAAACACGGATAATGGAAATCTTAATAATAATTCTCGCATTTCTCTTTCTATTAGCAGGTTTGATTGGTGCTTTTTTACCGATAATCCCGGGACCTCCGCTTGCTTACATTGCTTTGCTGCTCCTTCACTGGGGAACTGACACAGGATTCTCAGCTAACTTTTTAATCACTATGGGAATAGCTGCATTGGTTATTGTCCTTTTGGATTATTATTTTCCCATTTTAGGAACTAAAAGAATGGGCGGGAGTAAGGCCGGTGTAAGAGGAAGCACCATAGGTTTGCTGGTAGGTTTGATTATCTTACCCATCCTTGGAATTAGTATTGGTCCTTTTGGTTTATTAGGACTGATTCTATGCCCATTTCTTGGAGCCTGGATTGGTGAAAGATGGACTGGAAAAAGCCCGGATCAAGCTGCAAAGGCTGCTTTCGGATCCTTTCTGGGTTTTCTCGCAGGTACTTTTATTAAATTCGTCTATGCAGTGATCACTTTCTATTTTTTTTTTCAAAAAAGCTTATGAAGTGGTGTTTATTTAATTAGAAATTGTGAGGGTGTTTGAAGTAATGAAATTTTGAAAAAAGGTTATAGAGTTTAAGGGTTGAGAGGTTGAGAAGTTTTTTAAGGACTTGAGATAAAATATAGACTGTGATATAAACTATTAGGGTTCAAATTCTACTCACGCTGCAAACTACGGGGTATCGGAAACCCTACCTTGTATTTTGGTGAGACTCTGCCCGCGTAGCATCAGTTGCTTTCTTTTTTGGCATTGCCCCAAAAAAGAAACAAAAAAGGTCTAGGACTACTCGCTTTTTTTGATCCATTTAACAAAGATGTAGCCGGATCCACTTAAACTCGCTTTAACAATTCTTTTGCTGACTCTTGCCCGATGGGGCGAGTACCATATAGTTTGAAGAATAATAATTATTTGGCTTTGAACTATAAGCTGGTAAGAATTGCTAAAACTCAGACAGGTAAGTGGCTCTTTTCGTCTACAACTTTGAATGGATCCTCAAAAAAATCAAGAAGGTCCGATTT
>SLKL01000313.1 GCA_007134625.1 Saprospiraceae bacterium | reverse complement strand
TACAATCGTCTGGATGAGTTGAAAGAATTGACTCAAAGCCTTCAGGACTTGGACTTTCCCGGAGATATGTTTGAATTGGTGTTAGCAGATGATGGCTCAGAAGATGGAACCCGGGAGTTTATTGAAGCTGCTGATTTTAACTTTAAGGTCAATTATTTACGTCAGGAGAACAAGGGGCCCGGTGCTGCCAGAAATCTCGGTATGAGGGAGGCCCAAGGCGACTACTTTCTGTTTGTGGACTCAGACTGCACATTGCCATCAGATTATTTGTATCAGGTTGATCGCGTATTGGAAGAAAACCGATACGATGCTTTTGGAGGCCCAGATACCTACAGGGAAGATTTTCCACCCTTGCTCAAAGCCATTAACTATTCCATGACATCCTTTATAGGTACAGGTGGTACGAGAGGTTCAAAGCAAAGCGTTACAAAGTTTTATCCGCGATCATTTAATATGGGTATTCACCGCAGAGTTTACGAAAAAATTGGTGGGATGGGAGGTCTCCGCCACGGTCAGGATATGGACTTTTCTGCTCGTATATATCAGGCAGGCTTTAAAGTGGGATTGATTCCCGATGCGTACGTTTACCATAAAAGGCGTACAAGCATAAAGCGTTTTTTTAAGCAGATATTCAATTGGGGTGTTGCCCGGATAAATCTGGGGAGAAAACATCCTGACCTCCTGAAGCCCATTCATTTTGCACCTGCTATCATCGTCTCAGGCAGCTTTTTGATTCTTCTATTGGCTCCATTTTTTTTGTTGTTTCAAGGCTTGCTATACCTGATTTTTGTGACGGCTTTTATTCTGGCGCTGTATGCATTTATTGAAGCATCAGGCATTTATAAAAGCATAAAAGTCGGTGTATTATCTGTGGTGACGCTCTTTATTCAGATTTTTGCCTATGGATTAGGCACCCTGAGTGGGCTATTTCAGTGGATTACCGGAAAAAACACCGCCAAAGGCTTTACCAAAAATTATTATAAATGAATCCGCTCAAAATAAGTCCTTTCAAAATGAATGGATTCTTATATGTGCCCATTCAATTTTCGTTAAAGTCAGGAATTTTGGGTCATTTTTTATCTAAACCATTAACTTTGCTTTTAAGCTAAAAATATAAAACGTGAAAAATATTCAACCACTTATTCAGAGAGCACTTCCGCACATTGGTGTGTTAATCTTTTTTTTCATACTGAACAGTCTTTTTTTCTATCCTCAGTTTTCCGGTTTGGAAATATCACAGCACGATATTGCTGAGTCTTATGGAAAAAATATTGAAGTCAGAGATCATTATGACGAGACTGGAAGACAAGCTATGTGGTCGAATAATATTTTTGTCGGTATGCCTTCCTTTTTCAATGGATTGAGGTATCACAATCAGTTAAATATTGTTGAAAAACCCATGATGTTTTTCATGGGGAGACCGATTGGTTTTTTCATGGTGTATATGATTTGCACTTACCTCGCCTTATTGTTAATTGGATTGCGCCCTTTGGAGTCGCTAATCGGGGCAGTGGGATATGGTTTTGCGACTAACAATATCATACTCTACGAAGCGGGTCACTTATTCAAAAATGGTTCGCTGATGTACAGTCCTTTTATTATTGCCGGTACGATTATGATGCTGCGAAATAAGTTGACTGCAGGAGCACTCATTTATGCGATAGGACTTGGGCTAAGTATAAAATGGCACCACGTTCAGATGACCTATTACCTCTATCTGTGTTTGGCTATTTTGGGTGTAATTTACCTGGTTAAGTTCATAAAAGAAAACGATGCAAAGCAATTGGGCAAAGTGCTTCTTTTTACTGTTTTAGCAACTGCCATAGGACTCGGCTCTGCTTCCAACAGATTGCTGACCACTTGGGATTACTCCTCCGAAACCATGCGGGGTGAACCCATTTTAGTAGAAAAAGCAGGGCAAATGAGCTCCTCAAGTACCACCGAAGGTTTGGATTGGGAATATGCCATGGCCTGGAGTAATAATAACATGGACGTACTTGCAGGTTTGATTCCCGGTATAGTTGGGGGTGGATCAGGAGAGCGCATGAACTGGGGAAGTACCTATGATGCATTGAGAAGAGCAGGACATCCGCCGGATGTGGATGGAACTTATGCCCTGCCTATGTACTGGGGAGCTTTGCCATTTACAAGTGGTGCAATATATTTTGGTGCGATCATGGTGTTTTTGTTTATTCTCGGTATGTTTTTGGTAAAAGGACCATTGAAGTGGTGGTTAGTAGGCTCAGTTGTTTTTACCATCATGATGTCTTATGGAAAAAATATGGAATGGTTCAATCGACTGCTCTTCGAGTATGTCCCCATGTTCAATCAATTCCGGACTCCCAATTCGGTTTTGAGTATCACTACCATGTTAATCCCCATCCTTGGTGCAATGGGACTGCATGCCTGGTTCAAAGGGGGATATGACTCCTCACAGAAAATTAAGTGGTTGTTGTATTCTACAGGGATAACCGGTGGCTTTTGTCTGGTATTGGCATTATTGGGTCCCGGGATGTTTTCTTTTGCCGGCAGCGGTGATGCTGCATTTGCTCAGTCGGGCTTGCTGGACTTTATAGTAGAAGATAGAAAAGCCATGCTGAGAAGCGATGGATTCAGGTCTTTTATTTTTATAGCACTTTCGGCATTGGCATTGTGGCTAATGGAAAAAGGAAAGATCAGTACAATGATAGCTCTGGGTTCTATACTACTTTTGGTCGTCATCGACTTTTGGGGCATCAACCGCAGGTATCTCAAGCCAAGTGACTTCACAGGAGATCGTCAAACAATTATCGATACTTACTATGCGGAACGCGAAGTAGATAGACAAATAAAAGCAAGACATAACGATAGGGGAGAGTACCGTGTTCTGGACCTCTCTATTAATACTTTTAATACCAACAGAGCTTCTTTTCATCACAATACCATTGGTGGATACAGTGCGGTAAAATTGCAGCGGATACAGGATATGATCGACCTGCATATCGCCAATATGAAT
>SLKL01000335.1 GCA_007134625.1 Saprospiraceae bacterium | reverse complement strand
AGGTCCACTACCTCTTCATTCCAATCTCCCTTTACGGCAACTATTTCCACATTTTTTAATAAATCCTTGACTTTCATATTTGTGGATTTCAAAGAACTTAGATGTCAAGAATTAACTCAATATTTTTACTACTCAGATTTGAACCCGGAGGCAAGGACTGTCCAACCACTCTTCCATAGCCTCTCATCCGTACATTCAAACCTGCATTTTCTAAAACATAAATAGCATCACGAGCCGCCATACCCACTACATTGGGCACAACATCTGTGCTCACAGATCGATGCCTCATTCTCATGCCCGCTTCATCACAAGGCATCAAAATGGTATATTGTAAATTTTCCTGCTCTGCCGGAATGATGTTAAAGGAATTCAATAAAAACCTGAAGTCATTCGCATAACCTACCTGCCAGAATGGATAGGTAAAAGAACCTGTTTCCAGGGCTCCCGGAGAAAAAGCTATCGGCTCTCTATCCGGCTGAATTCCCATTACCCGCTCTGCTATTTCACCAAAAACCGGAGCTGCCACAGTTCCTCCATAAAATCCATACCTTGATGGTTCACTTACCAAGATAATAGCACTGTACTTTGGGTTATCCGCGGGGAAATACCCCACGAATGAAGATTGATAAGCAGTTCGTGAACGATTGCGATCTACATAATTCAGTTGCGTCGTTCCTGTTTTTCCAGCCATAGGTAAATCGACATTATGTATCCTTCTTCCAGTTCCATTTTCCACTACGCCAAGTAATATCTCCTGCACATCTGCAATGGTTTTAGGCGATGCAAAACGAGAGTTGATCACTTCAGGTCTGAATCTTCGCTCTGTTCTTCCGTGTCGCTGTATTTCTTTTACCAAAAAAGGCTTCATCATTCTACCATTGTTGGCTATACCATTGTAAAAAGTCAACAACTGCAGTGGAGTCATGGACAATTCATATCCAAAGGACATCCAGGGTAGTGAAAGACAACTCCAACCCTCTGACCTGTTCCCTGCTTCTTTTATATATGGAAGTGCTTCACCTGGTATTTCGATACCGGTCTGCTTGTCCAGATCAAACTTCCTAAGGTGATCAATGAATTGCTTTTCTTTTCCTGCGCTCCTGTATTTTTCATCCACCAGTTGAGCTATACCCACATTACTTGAAATTTCAAGAGAGTGCCTTACGGTAGTATACTCAAATTCATGTGGTTCAGAATCTCTGACCGTTCTGTTGCAAATTTTCGTCTGCCCATTGTTCAGGTTGATTTCGTCATCCAGATTAACATACCCATCCTCTAACAATGCCATAATGGAGGGTATTTTAAAAAGTGAGCCCGGCTCAATTGCTGTCCCTATTGCATGATTAAAGGACTCGACCCATCTGCCTCCACCTCTTTCGAGATTGGAAATAGCAACTATTTCACCTGTTGACACCTCCATAACTATTGCTACTCCGTATCTCGCCTGATGATGATCAAGTGCACGTGTAAGTGAGTGATGTACAATATCCTGAATATCAGTATTGATGGTTGTGATTACATCTGCCCCACTTTCCGGCAATGCAGATGCCAAATCATCTACCGGCACCCAATTGGATCCGGAAACTCTTTTTACCAATCGCTCACCTCTTTCTCCTTGCAGGTATTGATCAAAAGTTGCTTCGATACCTACATTGGCAGCATTTTCTCTGTCAATTCCAATGGTACGTGAAGCCAGCGAATTAAACGGTTTCACCCGTCTGCTTTTTCTTTCCACTATCAGCCCCCCTCTGTATTTACCCCATCTGAGAATTGGAAAGGTCCTCATCAGATTCATTTCCTCAAAAGTGGCATTTCTCTTCAACAGCAAATACCTGTCCCCTGCCCTTCTTCTTTCGATAAGGTGATTTTTAATCTGTAAAGGACTTCTCGTTGGATCAATATATCTCGACATATACCATGCAAGTGAATCTACATGAGCATTAAATAAATGATCCGTCATGGCTTGCGTATTCAGATCCATGCGTATGTCAAAAAAGCTCACTGAAGTCGCTAACGGAAGTCCGTTTGCGCTCAGGATATCGCCTCTTTCCCCTACTTGCTCAATTTTATCGAGATACAATCGCTCTGATTGCGCCCTCCAATGATCTCCTTCTATGAAAGCAATTTTAAAAAGCTGGAAAAGTATAGCAAGGGCAAATAGCAGAAAACCACCTGCTACTAAGTAAACCCTGACTAATAAAACTCTTCTTGCATTCATTTTAATTGCTCCTTTTTGATGCTTCAATCAGAATCGGGGCCCTCGACGTCCACTTCAGCTCAAGAGGTGCTACTTTTTCAGCAACCTGAGAACGGGTAGATGAATAAATCCAATTAGAATTTAATGAGGTATATTCCCACTTCAGCTCGGTCAAATCCGCCTGAAGGCTCTGAATTTCGCGTACTTTATTCTCTGCTTTATGAGCAGAAAAGATATACACCGCAACAAGGAACATAAAAAGATAAACAAGGGGCAAACGAGCAAACCAGGACCGTGGGTCTTCCCATTGGAAGCCGGTCTTTCCGGTTTTTTGGACTTTTTCGTCCATCGTCGTTGTTACATTGTCTGGTCTCATATTCTTTCTGCGATTCTTAGTTTAGCACTCCTCGATCTGGGATTTCTCCTGATCTCCTCAGCCGAAGGTATTATTGGTTTCTTACTTATTATTCTAAAAGGAGTTTGTACAACTCCAAATGCGTTTTTATTTAACTCACCCCTTACATTCCCCGCTCTAAAAAGGTTTTTTACCATCCTGTCTTCCAAAGAGTGATAACTCATCATCACTGCTCTTCCACCGGGCTTTAAATGCATCTCAATCTGAGAGAGCATTTCTTCGAGGGCATCCATTTCCTGGTTGACCTCTATTCTCAATGCCTGAAACAATTGTGACAAATACCGCTTTCTATCCCCTCTGATAATCGGCTCTACCAACTTCACCAAGTCGCCACTTGAATTCAACAAATGTGGCTTTCGGTTTTTCACTATCCATTCTGCGAGGGT
>SLKL01000388.1 GCA_007134625.1 Saprospiraceae bacterium | reverse complement strand
ATTATTTTTATCCTTGTATTCTAACAAGAGTAAAAAGCACCTTGATATAATGGGAGATTTTGACAGAAAAAACCGTTTAATGACTTGCCACTGCTGCCACCAAAGGCAGAAATAGAAACTAAACAAATACTTCGAAAAACTATTTCGGCTGGACGAGCATTGGCCCAACCCCTTATCGTAAATTTCAGTTGACAATAAACAGGCCATTTCATAATCTCCCTTTATCAACTACCTCCCAAATTTCGCAGCCCGCTCCGGCAAATGCCTGATCCAGGTTTTAATCAGCTTTTTTAACTTTTTTTCTTCCTCAGGGTTTTCATTCAGTTGGTTGAGGGTATGCTCTAAAAAAGCAATCATATCATCGCTTTTTACTTTAGTCATTTGATAAAAGGAAAGCTGAATAAAAAATGGGATAGATGGATTATACGAAAAGTTTCTGCTGTGCTTTTCATGCAAATCGAGTAACTTAAATTTTGAGTTGATTCTGCTAATCTTTTCAAAGCTTTTATTGTGGACCATAGCTTCGAGGAAAATAGAAAAGAACAGGTGCCACCGGAATTGAAGGACCTCATCTTTGTAGGCATTGAGAAATTTTTCTCCATAGCTCTCAGCTTGCCGGAACTTTCCATTTTTAATCATGGCCTCCATATAAAAAGCCACGTAGCCCACCCGATTGTAGTAATTTTTTGAGGTTTTTATCAGATGACTTTGTTGCTGCATCAATTTCAAAGCCTCTTCATTTCTGTTGAGTCGCATGAGTACGGCGCATAAATTGTTGGTATAAAGCAATGAATCATGCGTGATGTCACGAATGGAAAGATAACCGTATTTCACAGCCTCCTCATATTCCCTTAGACCTGCGTGATACATGAGTTTCATGTTGTAGTAATTCAACAAGACGCGCTTGGAGTAGAAATTGCCATTTAAAAAATGGAATTCTATCACGTGAAAAAGATTGGAGACAAGATCCGGTCTTTTGTGATTGTGACTGATAAACATTAGGTTGACAAAGGCCTGATACCTCAGAAACCCTTGCTTTTTTTCATCAAGAATAACATCGCGCAACCAGTTTTCCCACTTGAGGCTGTCAGCTTTATTTCCGGAATAGGCCCTCACAATATCATAAGTAGCATCATGCAGCCGAACAAAAAGGTCCTTAGTCAGCTGATATTCATCTTTGTATTTTTTAATGAAATCATCAGTGAGGTCGTGATCTCTGTACCTTAAGCGGATAAGTAAAAACTGCCTGTATGAAAGCACCAATTCATAGAACTCTTTAAAAAAGAAGTAGGAAGGATCTGTTTTTTTTAATTGGGCAAAAATCAATTTTTCCTCCTCATATACGATACTATCTACCCTGATTTTATAACTCAACTCGTGAATTTTTTTCAGGCGGACATCCACATCTACTTTGTTGAGTTGATCGATGATCCAGTTTTTCAGATGATTGTATTTCCGTTTGTCTATGGATTGATCGAAGTTGTTGTGATCTATTGAATGACGGACATTGTCGTGAATTTTTTTCAGGATTTCCAATCTTTCCGGATCTTCAAATTTTTGTATTTGCAACAAATATCCCGTCTCATGCGGAAGCAGTTTAGAAGCAAAATCAGCAAAAGATTGAAGTGCTTTTTTGGCCATAAAATGGTGGATTGGTGATTTGAATTCAGTACATTAAACTGAAAAGACATACTCAGTTTATTTTGCTCAATAATACGGAAAATTTTGTAAATGATAGATGACTGGCTGCCCCTACCCAAGCTGGTTGGGGATTGGCGGGTTGACTACTTGTCCCCACTACAACTGCAAGTTGGGTACAAGCTGAAGGAGGCGGATTGACCCCTTGTCCTTAATTTATTTTACCTCTAATTTACTACTTACCTTAAATTAAGTTGGGGTGTGGATTGTTTGGGTAACTGCTATAAAGTTAGGTATGTACAATCTCAATAGTGCTGTTGTCTTTACTTAGCATATGAGTACATGACAAAAAATTAGAAAAGACTACAAACTTTTATTTCACGCCAAGGCGCAAAGAAGACGCAAAGTCACGCAAAGGATTTATAGTTAAATTAAAGTTGTTAGATAACCAAAAACTTATTTTTTATTAAATAAAAGTCTGAACTTGCTCAATTGCCTTTGCCATACCTTTGGCTAGATAAACTGTTAACCAAGTCTTTTTTACAATTAGCATAACAAAATAGGTTTCATATTATAATCAAGCTATTTAATTTAAGTAGCTAAATTACAGTTGTCTACTGCAGTTTTATTCTTGTCCTTTTAGTTTTATTCTATTAAATCTTTGTCATGTACATAGAATTAGCATCAAAAATCGACAAAGCACTTATTCAAAAATTCAATCAAATAGACATTATTTTTTTCTTTAAAGAACCCCGAATGGGGTGATATGATTATAGAAAAGTATTGGTAAAAAGACTCAAACTCCGAAGGGGTGACATTATTGTCTTGGAATTTTTTGGTCTTCTTTAAATCTGACTAACATGGGTTGTCAATTCACCCTACATAACCAACCCACCATCTACATTTATCGTTGTTCCGGTAATAAAGGAGGCTGCATCAGATGCCAGAAAAGCATAAGCATTCGCAATATCTTCGGATTCACCAAGACGAGCAAGGGGTGTCTTTGAAATTAGGTTGTCGATAATTTCTTTGGGTACTGTCTGAATCATTTCTGTATTGATGAAGCCCGGAGCGACGGCATTTACTGTGATGCCCTTACGTCCAAATTCCCTTGCCCAGACTTTCGACATGCCAATAACACCGGCCTTAGTCGCTACGTAATTGGTCTGCCCAAAATTGCCATAATGAGCAACAACGGAGGCGGCATTCATTATTCTACCACCACCTCTGCTTTCCATGTAAGGAATTACCGCCTTGGTGCAATTGAATACACCGGTAAGGTTGACATCAATGACCTGCTGCCATTGTTCACTACTCATTTTTTTAAAAGAGGAATCCCGGGTTATCCCGGCATTGTTTATCAGTATATCTAT
>SLKL01000299.1 GCA_007134625.1 Saprospiraceae bacterium | reverse complement strand
GATAGACAAGACCTCAAAGCCTTCCCCAATCCCACCACTGGACCTCTGACGCTGGAGATACCCGATGGATTCACCAAAGGTACATTGGAGGTAGTGGATATGAGTGCTGGTACTGTACATCAGCAAAAGATCGATCATCCTCAGGAGCGGTATTCGCTTGATCTCGGACATTTGCCGGCTGGGGTTTATCATATAGAGTTGTATCCGGAGGAGAATGCGGAGCGGGTGTTTTATGGAACTCAGGTGTTGATAATGGATAATTGACAATGGATAATTTGTTGACAATGTGTAATGGTTAAGGGTTTTTTAATCTAACCAGCACTAAAAACTAAAAACTCAAAACTAAAGAGACCTTTCCACTTTTCAACTTTACGAACTTCATAAACTTCCCACTTTAAACTAAAAAAAAGCCCGTGTAAACTTACACAGGCTTTTTTTTACATTTTTTATTCCTAGGCTTGTGCTTTCGGAGTATTAAAATTCATCGGGGGCATTCCCGGATGATCTGTCTCAGCTATTGATCCAAATTGGGATTCAAATTTCTTAAGGTTATCTACTAATGCACTGAGTAGTTTTTTTGCATGCTGAGGAGTTAGTACAACTCTTGATTTTACTTTAGCCTTTGGCATATTGGGCATTACCCTTACAAAATCTATAACAAACTCTGAATTAGAATGTGATATAATGGCAAGGTTAGAATATATTCCCTCTGCTACTTCCTCAGGTAATTCAATGTTTAATTTGTTCGGTTTTTTTGTTTGATCACTCATGTTTATGTTTTTATATATTATAAAATGTAAAGTTACAAAATTAAATCATCATACTTTAATACATTGTGACTTTGCTCACCAAATGGAATCAATTGGGATTTTTTAGGAATTTACAAATCCTCAGATAGGTTCATATATGATTTTTAACAAAAAGTCTTTTAAAATGAACGTGTTTATTTCCTCATTAGTCCAATTAATAATTAATTTTGCAGCCTAATTCAAAAATTCATAGAATGTCAGCCCAAAAAATAACCATAAGTAACACAGGGAAGCCGATAGTGCCTGATCATGTAGTAATCCCTTTTATTGAAGGAGACGGAATAGGTCCCGATATCTGGAGTGCAGCAGTAAAGGTTTTTGACGCTGCAATTGAGAAAGCCTATAATGGAAAAAGAAAAATTGAGTGGCTTGAAGTTTTAGCCGGTGAAAAGGCTTTTAACGCAACTTCAAATTGGTTGCCCGATGAAACTTTAGAAAAGATAAAAGAGTATAATGTTGCGATTAAAGGTCCTCTTACAACTCCTGTAGGTGGTGGTATCAGATCTTTAAACGTGGCATTGAGACAGATTCTGGATTTATATGCATGTGTAAGACCGGTGAGATGGTTTCAAGGTGTACCTTCTCCGGTCAAAGAACCCGGAAATGTGGATATGGTTATTTTTAGAGAAAATACTGAAGATATTTATGCGGGTATAGAATATGCTAATGGAACTCCTGAAGCAGACAAAGTGAAAAAGTTTCTCATGGAGGAAATGGGCGTCACGCAAATTCGATTCCCCAATTCCTCTTCTATTGGTGTTAAACCGGTATCAGTCGAAGGCACCGAGCGATTGGTGAGAGCTGCTATTCAGTACGCACTCGATAATGATAGAAAAAGTGTAACCCTAGTACACAAAGGAAATATCATGAAATTTACAGAGGGTAAATTCAAGGAGTGGGGCTATGAACTTGCAGAAAGAGAATTTGGTGATCAGGTATTTACCTGGGCTCAGTATGACAGGATTAAAGAGCAGGATGGTACCGATGCTGCGAATGATGCGCAGTCTAAAGCTCTTTCGGAAGGAAAAATACTGGTCAAAGACTCTATAGCTGATGCTTTTTTACAGCAAATCCTACTTAGACCAAAAGAATATGATGTCATTGCTACCCTTAATCTGAATGGTGACTATGTGTCTGATGCATTAGCTGCTATGGTAGGTGGAATTGGTATAGCACCCGGTGCTAATATCAATTATGCTAGTGGAAAGGCTATCTTTGAAGCTACCCACGGTACAGCTCCAAAATACGCAGGTAAAGACATGGTAAATCCATCGTCTGTGATTTTGTCCGGTGTGATGATGTTGGAATACATGGGCTGGAAGGAAGCAGGTGATCTGATTGAAGTCGGAATTGAAAAAGCTATCCAAAGCAAGCGGGTAACCTACGACTTTGAAAGGCTTATGGATGGTGCTACTAAACTAAAGTGTTCTGAGTTTGGTGCTGAGATTATTGCCAATATGTAATTGGTAGGCCAATATAATATGCCTTGAATCACCATGATTTTAAAGTGAATTTTATCAAAGGGAAGGCTTTTTTGTCTATACGGTGTTTAAGGTGGAAAGTGTAAGGGGGAAAATTTGCGCTGAGCCTAGCTATAGCGGAGTCGAAGGGTTATAAAGTTTATAAAGTAATAAAGATAAAGTAAGGGGTATAGAGCATGTGTACGCTGTGAATTTAAACCACAGATTACTCAGATTCACACAGATTAAATACTCGGATTTTTGTGAGAATTATTATTACTTGAAACCAAAAAATGAAGGATGGTATCGAAAGGGTGGTAATTAATTGCACCACAACACTATAAATTTAGTCCCAAATCAAATCTGTGCTAATCTGTGCTATCTTCACCAACTAGTTGGGAACAAGTGTGGTGAAAAAAGTACTCAGGATTTTTTGTATTTTGGAGGAACATAAAGTTGAAAGTTGAAAAAAGTTCAATGTGTAAAGTTTAATGTTTGGCCATAAACACTTAACCTGACCAAAAGGAGGAAATCGGACCTTCTTGATTTTTTTGAGGATCCATTCAAAGTTGTAGCCGAAAAGAGCCACTTACCTGTTTGAGTTTTAGCAATTCTTATAAACTTGCAGTTCAAAGGTGGAAATTTATTTTTTTACAAAATATATGGCACTCGCCCCATCGGACATGAGTCAGCAAAAGAATTGGTAAAGCGAGTTTAAGTGGGTCCGGCTACAGCTTTGCTAAAT
>SLKL01000049.1 GCA_007134625.1 Saprospiraceae bacterium | reverse complement strand
TTGAAATAAAAGATAACTCTATAATAATTTTCTAATTCATGCCTTTTAATCGCACCATACTGGAATTGAAATAGTGGTAAGTTCTCATTTTCTGTTAAGCGGTTCCGCTCTTTTAATCGCACCATACTGGAATTGAAATTACACTTCCTCCCTTCTTTAACCTCAAACGTAACCATCCTTTTAATCGCACCATACTGGAATTGAAATTTCGCAGGGTTAGATGTATCTGATGATAATGCAGCTTTTAATCGCACCATACTGGAATTGAAATGAGGAGGGTGAAGTCGTCGGGGCGCGTGGAACCATCGCTTTTAATCGCACCATACTGGAATTGAACATCGTATTCATCCAATTAACCAATACATAAATTCTCAGTTTACCCGAAATCCATTTAACTAAAAAATTAGTATTTTTGAACTACAAAAAATGATTTTTCATAGGTAGTAAATACTACAAAGGATTTCTTATAAAAAACCTCAAACCATGGACACCTACGTCAAACATTTAATAGAAGACATTCGCTCAGCTCACCGCGCAAAAGAGGAAGAGCCTAATCGGGAAGAGACATTTGAGGATCACATTCGCGATGTCGAGCGGTTTATTTCGGGTGATGCTGAGCATACATTGACATATCACTGTGGATTGAAATATGAGGCTTTTCCACCGGCTGATCGGCTCAATGATGATCAAATGACAACCATCAGTAAAGCCCTTGATGATTTGCTGGAAAGCTGGAATGCACATGCTGATATACCGGAAGAAGTTCCTGCAAAGATGAGATACCAATTGATGGTCAGTTTACTCAACACTCCATTTACTTTTATGTCTTACGGCAATACGGGATTTGACTATTGCACGGGTGATCCTGAGGGCTGCGAACTGGGAAAGTATTGCAGATGCCTTGATTTAGAATAAGCAGTAATCAACACCCTGTCAAAGACTTTAAGCTGTATCTACTGCATAGGGAAAATATACCGCACAACTGCTGCAAGATAGCTGCCGTTTAAGTCCAAAACACCTATAGCCGATTGGTTGGCATCAAAATGGTATTCCATTCTCATAAAGGCAATGGATTGGAAGTGGTGCTGAAAAGTTGCTCCAAAATAAAAACCGCCAATTTCTCCGGCATCGTATTCAAATCCCAGATTGGCTTTAATTCCACCAAGGAACCGGGAGCGAATAACTGCATCTAAATCATATTCAAAATCTAATATACCAAAATCACTGGCAAAGAAGCTGACTACCCCACCAAATCCTGTAGAAAGTCTGGCTTCTCTGGAAAGAGGAACGGAAATTATCCACATTAAAGGCATTTCAAAAGCTACCCCTCTGATGGTATTCGAAGCTAACTCCTCTCCTGTTTCCAACAAGGACACACTGCTATTATATCTCCTTGTAATACGATAAAGACCACTTTCCAAAGAATGGTTTCCAAAAAGATCGAACCTCAAATAACCACCAAATCGAAAACTTGGTTGAGTCGAAGTCAAATAAGAATAGACCTCATTAGAATCCAAAGCAGTATCTTCAAAAGTTAAAAGCACCTGAGATGGAAAAATCACACCTAATTCCACTCCGACATTAACAGGTGACCTCTCCTGAATATCCAATCTTTGACTTAGTAGTTCTGAGGCTGAAAAACCCACCACCAGAAGAAGAATAAAAACTACTTTTTTCAATATTCTCAAATTTTATTGATTCAATATACTTGACTTAAAACAGTGCTTTTCCGTATCTATACCGGTACTAAACTATCGCATTTTAAAAAATATTTAATTTAGCACTTAAAATAACATAATTAATACCTAGCGGGCTTACCCTCCTCAGGTATTGAGTTGAGAATGAATTCCCGTAAATGCCGGTTGGATAATTCCAGATCTTCATGACGAAGGTACATCATGTGTCCACTTCTATAGCCTTCAAATCGCAAGCGATCTTTTAACCTTCCTGAGGGATCCATTTGCCACATGGTGTACTTGGCATTAAAATAGGTAGTTGCCCCATCATAATATCCTACCTGAAACATCACATTCAAAAAGGGATTGATCGCCATTGCCTGCCTAAGGTTTTCACCGGTATTGTTATTAGATCTGTCCCAGGGGTGAACAGGACCAAACATATTGTATTTGACGTCTGTTTGAAAATTTAGTTCCTGAGAAAAATAATAATTTATAGCAGGGGTAAAAGATTGTAGCCAGGCGGTCAACTCTGCATTGTAATCCGGTCTTAAGCCTGCATCCATTCGATCCAGTCCTTTATACCTCGAGTCCAGTCTTCCAACTGTCAGTCCCTCATCTTTGAGTAATAATTTCCAAAATGCCTGATAACCCAAATCCAGATTGTGATCCAGGTAGTGCTCTTTAGAAATCCCTGAAAATCTGGCCATTTCCTGAGCCATTTGTCTCCTTTTTTCCTCCTCAATAAATCCTCCTAGCATAAGCGCCGGTAAGAGTTCGTTGATTGCAAAGGTTTCAGCAAACTCCAGCACCTCATAAAGATCCAAATCTTGAAGGTCATTTTCCAATCTGTTGTGATACCAGGCGGTGGCAGCGTAATAAGGAATTCTATTCGCTATATCAACAGGCCCATCTCTTTTTATACCCAAGCCTGTTGGAGAGACCAACACTACCCCATTTAAATACATCCATTGCCTTCCCTGTAATTCATGAGCAAGTCCTGCAACTCTCGTGGTTCCATAACTTTCGCCTACTAAAAACTTAGGAGACAACCATCTGTTGTCTCTGCTTACAAAAGTATTGATCCAATCTGCCAAATAGCGAATATCGGCATTGACGCCAAAAAACATATCTCTATCGACATCTTCATCAACAATCCGTGAATATCCCGTATTAACGGGATTGACAAATAAAATATCCGTAACATCCAGAACGGAATGAGGATTATCAACTAGTCCAAACGGTTGAATGGGAAAACCCTCCTCATCTATTTTTAAAAATCTGGGACCTGTATATCCAATATGCATCCAAACCGATGCTGAACCCGGTCCACCATTA
>SLKL01000409.1 GCA_007134625.1 Saprospiraceae bacterium | reverse complement strand
CTCCAGTTCATCCTCCACCTCAATTAGGTAAAAAGCATCATACATCATATCGGCAACAAAATAGTTCTCATATTCTGGAAACTGCTCCATTAAAAATTCATTGGTTCTAAATACTCCAACAACCATTACATCTAATTCCTCCTCAATATTAAAACAATGGTTTATTCTGCTCCATTCAGGTCCCCCAGATAAAGTGTCAACCTCAAGATGGGGTTCTAGAATTAATAAATCACTATAAGGTGGTTCTTTTCTCCCTTCAAAAATTAATGTATCTGTAAACCAAATACCCAAATGTGACAACGGGAAATAATACCTTCTGGGTAATATATAATACTCTAAATAATAATTAATACCGGGTTTTAGTAATTCCTTAAGCCTAACCTGTGAATAGGTTCTTGGACAACATAGCCAGGGAATATCAAAATCAAAATGAAAAAAGTGATATATGTAAGAACTATCCTTTTTTGCTAAGGGTGCACTTGGATAAATTTCATTAATGCATTCTTCTTGAGTATAGTTGGCACCTAGTCCTATTCTGCTACTCCAATGAGTGGTGTAATCTTCGATAAAATAGTTAAAATAGTTTGGATCACAGTCATTTTTAATTCGCTCCCCAAAATTTGGGTTAGGTACAAGGTTTTGTTGTCCTGAAAGAACAACAGGAATAGAATATGATAAAATTACAGCGAGTATAATGGTTTTCAGCATCTTAAAAAAACTCCCGGGCGACCTATGATCACCCGGGAATGTTGTTTATTTTACAATAAATTTCCCCATATATTTTTCTTCTTTTTCATGAAGCATATAAAAATACATACCCGGGGGTAATTTTAATGAAATTTTTTCGGATTGAGTTCCAAAAAATACTGCTTTGGTATTTTTCATTAAAGTACCATCTGAATTAAATATTTCAATATTCCATGTTTCGTGTTGATTTTCCATTATTTCTAGCTTAAAATAATTCTCAACAGGATTTGGATATAACATAATATCAGAGTTATTAATCAAGTCTCGGTTTAGTTTTAATTGTTGGTTTTCTCCATTAAAGTCTTCCCCACAATCTCCACCAACCTGATAATAATATTTTTCCTCAATATGGTTTCCACAGGAAACATAATTGAATACAATCTCATAGCAGTTGCACCCATTACCTGGATTGTTGGGTATAGGAATTGAATAATTGCCATTGTGAGGTAATTGTGTATTATATGTATTTATCAAATTAAGTCCATTTGCTAGGTCGCAATCTATTATTCTGTTTACAGTAATAGCTATTGATTGATTTCCATTGTTTATTATATTGAAGAAGCTAAGATTTATATCACAGTTAGGGTCAAAGATTGGTCCATAAGGATTAGGATCAACTTGATATGCTATTTGGGGACAATTAGAAAAAGGTCCTCCTCCTTGGTTAAGTTGTGCCGTAAATTCCATTTCCTCCCCCTCTATTTTAAACCATGCTTTTTTGGTGTATTTATTTGAATTATTAAAAACACAAAGTGCGGCATCTCCTTCGCAACACGTTAAAATAAATTCGTATTGATAAGTACCTGGAGTTAAAGTTGCCATTAGATCAGTAATATTCACCTCTGAGTTATTGATATCAGAATAGTCATAAGTTTGTGAGGCGATTATTGCACCCGTACCACTAAGGATGTTAACAACTAAGCAAAGTCCACTTTCCTTCGGGATTTCCATTCCTGGAAATGTTAGGACGGCATTTTCTCCTGGGCAAAAATTAAATACTTCAGCACCACTTGGTTCATTTAAATTAAGTGGATAAGAGGCTGATGAAAAAAATGGCCAATTGCCGATCAGTTGTCCATTAAAGGCCGGATTTAAAGGTAAATATTGAGAAACTAATACTTTACAAGGATCTTGATCAATTTGACCACAAACATCCCAGTTATCAGCATGAATAGCCATGCGGGTGTTTCCCAATTCACACATAAGAGTATTACAAACAGTAGAACCATTCACTTCATAACAATACTTTGGGCCATTGCCACAGCGATTATGTACTTGACCCTTTATAATGGCAGGTTTACCAGTGCAAGCATGAATAAAATCCACACATTGGCAAAATTGGGGAAAAGTAGCATTTTGTTTAATTTGCAGGTAAAGCCAATGGACAGAATTGCATGGAACTGTTTGTTGTGCTTTAAGAGATTGATTTGTTATGGTAAAACAAAAAATTAAAATTAGTCCGAAGTTTAAAAAATGATGTTTTTTCATTGTGTTAAAATGTTTTGAATTAAAAAAGAAGTTTCCATAAAAAGTAGAAACCGATAAAGAGTACCATCTTTTTCACCTGCAGAATGAAAAAGGAATGTGAACATGAAAATAAAAATTAAACTATCTAGATAATTTAGAATGTTCTGAAACAAATATAGCCCAATTTTTATCAAAAAAATCGTTTTTTTTTTGACACAAATATGACATTTTGGTGCTTGTTTTTTGAGTGATTTTTGTGAAAACCAGCAATGTTTAATGATGTCAATTTAGTTAGATAAGAAGCACATCGATGTGCACTATCATTAAAGTCATATTGCTAGAGTCCTTTATTATAGGGTAGAGAATATGTTATTACATGTAATGAATGTCAAACTTAATTTTTTGGGCGCTTTTATCTTCATTTGAGGAAAGTCCTGAATCCTTAAACGTTTATTCATGCAAATATCTTAGCTCAAAATGAAACTTATCCGGCATTTTTTAACTTTTAGATAAAGGTTCAATATTAGATTTGTATGGGTATAAAAATCCCAAAGAGCTTATCTCGGCGGGTTGTCTAGCAGACGAGAGCTGACATTATTGTAGGATTATTACGAATACATATCAGAACCCAGAATGGGTGATATTATTTTTTCGGCCATTACGAGTCCACTTGGTTTGTGTTATGATTTCGTGCTCCTTTCCTTTGCTTAAATTGATTTTACCGCTTCAAATACATTGTTATTCTTTAGCATCTTATTGGCTTGATCTATTTTTTCTTGACAAGGTTTGTTTAAATCCTTCAAATTCAAACTATCGTCATAGACCATAATT
>SLKL01000191.1 GCA_007134625.1 Saprospiraceae bacterium | reverse complement strand
GGTGGAGAAACATTCTCTTTTATCATTCAGGGAAGCTTCTATTCATTAGGTACAGAGGAAAATCCTAACTGGATCACTACCATTCCTGAAAACAGAACGATGGAGAACTGGAATCAGGGATATATCGGTGGTTTTATTGGTTTAGTAGGTGCCGGGGATATTGTTATAAAGTGGACCCATATGGAATATTTTGGTGGAAGAATGAGAGGTGCTTCCACTGTATTTGATGAGGGGGAAACAATCTATGGGTTCTATACAGAGGATGAAAATACAAGACTTATCATTGAAGACAGTTGGTTTAGGTTTTTCCTGGATGATGTTTTACGCCCAGAAGGTGGTAAAATAGCAATCCTCCGTAATACATTTGAGGCAAATGGAGAAATTGAAGGAGAGGCGTTAAACGCTAAAAGTGGTACTCCCGGTGTTTTTGCATACAATATGATTATTGGAAATGCTACCAACGGTCCTAAAACAGGTTCCGGTGGTGGACTACCTACTCAATCTATTATTGATGTGTACAACAATACCATTGTTAGTGGTGGTTACAGAAGAATTGCACCCGGAAGAGGTGGTTCTATGAATATTGAAAGAGGAGCCGGTGGTTATTGGTACAACAATGCAGTTATTAACTGCAGATATGGGATGAGAGTGGTAAGTGATACGGATTATGAGAGAACCTTTATCGGTCATACACACTATTTTGGTCATGGCACCTTTGATGATAATGAAGGTCCTCTTTCTGACAATTTCTATCCTGCAACCGGAACAATAGGCGTTGACTTCCCTGAAGAGCATATAGTGAATGACAATTTGGAGAATCTTGATCCAATGTTTGTAAATTATGATGCAACTCAATTTACGCAGGCAGACTATAGGTTTGCTCACGAAAACTCTTCCATTGCAAATAGAAACTTAAGTATTGTTGGTGATCAGGATTTTAGATTGCAACCCAATTCACCATTAGTTGGTGCAGGTAGCACAGATGCTTTCGTTCCCAATGCTGTCATTACAGAAGTGGGACCAAGAGCTTTGACTTATCCTATTCCTGCGCCAAGTGCAGATATCGGTGCTTTCCCAACAGGTGGTTTTGATAACGGTGTTGGTAACAGACATTTGGTTCACGATTACTACCCACCGGAGAATTAAAAAATTCATAAGCGAGTAGTTTTTTATCCTCGATGCTTTTTGTAAGTATCGGGGATTTTTTTTGAAACAATCTTAAATATGATGTTTAATAACTTGGTTTTATACCTTTGTGTTTTTAACAGGACTGGTGAATGGAACTCAAATATTTTTTTTCGGATTTAAAAGTGATTGAGCTTGCTGCTGTGCTGGCTGGTCCTTCCGTAGGTATGTTTTTTGCTGAGCTCGGAGCTGAGGTCATTAAGGTTGAAAATAAAGGGACTGGTGGAGATATGACGAGAAAATGGCGTAATCACAAAGAGTCTTCAAACACGGCTGTTTCGTCTTACTACTCCTCGGTTAACTTTTACAAAAAAAGTATTTTTGTCGATCTCTCGGATCCTGACGGGAGAAATAGGGTTCACCAACTTATTTCTGATGCAGATATCGTTATCGCAAACTTCAAACCCGGTTCTGCGGAAAAACTGCAAATGGATTACCCCTTTCTTAAAACACTAAACCCATCTTTAATTTACGCTCAAATCAATGGTATGGCGGATGGCAGACCTGCTTTTGATGTTGTACTGCAGGCTGAGGCGGGATTTATTTCTATGACCGGGGAAAAAGAAGGGCAATATGCAAAGATGCCGGTAGCTTTAATAGATCTGTTGGCTGCACATCAATTGAAGGAAGCTATACTGGTGGCAATGATACATAAATTGAAAACCGGTGAAGGTACTAAGCTTGAAGTATCCTTAATGGATGCAGGACTCTCCTCTTTAGCCAACCAAGCTACTAATTGGCTTATGTCAGGCTTTTTACCAATACCCATCGGTACAAAACATCCCAATATAGCTCCTTATGGTGATGTTTTTTACTCAAAAGATAAGGTTCCTTTTGTGCTTGCTGTGGGTACCGAAAACCAATGGAAGGAACTTTGCACCCTTTTTCCTGATAAGGAAAAGTGGATTGGTATGACAAACAACCAAAGAGTGAAAGAAAGAGAAAAAATAGCGAATCAATGCCAATTGGTCTTTTCCCAATACGATGCTGAAGAACTTTTTGAAGTTTTTGTATCAAAGAAAATTCCTTATGGAAAAATTAAAAATATTGAAGAAGTGTTTCAGACAGAATCTGCTAAAAATCTTTTGATTAAAGAAAAGCAGGAAGGTGTAGATAAAGTAGGGGTAAAGTCTGTGGTTTTTTCCATGAAGACATCGACAGAAAAATAAGTATAGCATTCAATGGAAATAAAATTTCATGATTTTTCACCGGACAAACTGCTGAATACAATAGATTCCAGTCAGGATTGTGTCTTTATAACTATTCCTTGTTATGCGGAAGAGGACCTAATGGCCACCTTATGCTCACTTGATCAGTGCGAACCTTGTGGGAAAGTTCCGGTAGTAATTGTATTGGTAAATTCTCCTGACGGGATTGATTCTGAAATTTGGATTAAAAATAGAACTGCTTATCTGCAAGCAAAAAATTCAAATTTTGAATCAATAACTGTTCTTCCAATACACGTCTATGAAATCCCTAAGCGAATTGCTGGAGTTGGTCTTGCAAGAAGAATGGCAATGGATACTGCCAATTTTTTATATGAACATTTGAATAAAGAAAACCAACCCATTCTTTGTCTTGATGCCGATTCGACTGTTAAAAAAAACTATCTGTCGGAGGTTATAAAGTTTTTTGATGAAAATCCTGATACTGCGGCTGTAAGTATTCATTTTGAACATCCCTATAATGAGGAAATAGATGAAGTACTGAAAAATGGGATTATTGATTATGAGCTACACCTACGATATTTTATTGAAGCGCAACGTTGGGCTGCACACCCGCACGCCTATCAAACCATCGGTTCTTCCATGGCAGTTCGCTCATCGGATTACAAAAAACAAGGTGGAATGAATAAGCGTAAAGC
>SLKL01000337.1 GCA_007134625.1 Saprospiraceae bacterium | reverse complement strand
GAAAGTGGTAATTGGTTTCTTACAGTAATGACACCGCGTCTGTCAGGAATGGGATCGCCGTGTGGATCGAACTTTGGAAAACCCAAATGTTCCTCAAGTCTGTCAACTAATTCTTCAGATTGAATATGCTCCAGTTGTTCAGCAAGATCGTGGACTTCTTCCCAACCGAAGTTTAGTTTTTCTAGAAGAAAAACCTCCCATATCCTGTGTTTTCGTACCAATTGCGTTGCACTTTCGAGCCCTAAAGCAGTAAGTGTAACCCCTTTGTACTTTTCGTATTGGATTAGGTTCTTTTCCGACAATCTTTTTAACATGTCGGTGACTGAGGCAGCACTTGTTTCTACAATTTCAGAGATTTCCTTGGTGGATACAGTTCCTTTGCGCTTTTCAGATATTTTGAAAATGGCTTTGAGGTAGTTTTCTTCAGCAGTACTAAGTAACATAAATGTTTGTTTTACAAAAGGCAGGCATTAGTCCTCCTTTTTTTCTGCTGCTAGAAGGTCGGTCATTTCTTTAGAGACAGAGGCTTTAGCTACCTTGAGATAGGTTTTAGTATCCACCTGTACCTGTACAAAGTCCTCATCTAACTTTGTGATTTTGCCAACTATACCACTGGAGAGCACAACCTCATCTCCTTTATCCATGGCTTTTACAAAGTTACTTTGTTCTTTATTTTTTTTCGCTTGCGGTCTGATCATAAAAAACCAAATCACTACAAACATTAGGATGATCGGCCACATACCGATAAGGCTACCTGCGCCTCCTTCCAAAAAAAACATTAGGTTCATATAGAATGATATTTAAAGTTTTGAAAATAAATAACTTATCCAGGTATATCGTCCTTTGGTTCTACATATCCCCTCAAACGGAGGACAGTCTTCCCCGGATAAGTATTTGCAAAGATAGTAATTGGACGATCCTGAAGGTAATTTCTGTCAGCAGTATTGAATCTGACTTTAATTTCACCACCTTCACCCGGCAAAACAGGATCTCTGGGATAAGAGGGGACAGTGCATCCGCAAGGAGCCCGAGCGTCAGTTATCCAGAGTGGTGTTTGTCCGGTATTGGTAAAAACAAATATTTCTTCAACTATGGTGCCCTCGTAAACCGTGTCAAAAAATATTACTTCCCGCTCAAAGGTCATAATAGGAATATTTGTTGTGTCTTTATCACCTCTTAGCGTTGCAGGGTTTCTGATAAGTTCACTTACATTAGGTGCATCAATGGCTTCAAAATCGCGATTGGATTCATTTTCTCCGCATGAAATAAAAGCCATAGAAATCACAACTACAAGCAGGATGCTCAGTTTAAAATACATATATTGAAATTCATTTTTGAAAAATGTGCTCAAAAGTAATGAGATTTACATATAATGTTAATAATATTGTAACAATTTTGATAACGTTAACCTGTTGTATATAGGTATTTATTATGGTAGAAAATCGAATTTATTTAGTGGGATTTATGGGTGCTGGAAAAACTACTCTTGGGAGACAGCTCGCAAAGGAGTTTAAATGGAAGTTCCATGATACTGATGAAATTATTCTCAGGGATCATGGCCCCATCGCATCAATTTTCTCATCAAAAGGAGAAGATCATTTCAGGCAAATCGAAAGGACCGTCGTTCGTTCAATTTTAGAACCTCCCTTTGTCATGGCTACAGGAGGCGGAACAGCTTGCTTCCATGATAATATACATTTTATGAAAGAAATGGGTTTGGTTATCTGGTTGAAAATATCCGAAGAGCTCCTTCTATACCGACTAAAAAAAGATCCCAATATCCTGCAGCGCCCAAAGGTTAAAACCATGGATAAAGAAAACCTTTTGAAATTGTACAAACAAAGATTAGAATACTATCAGGAAGCACATATTATCCATGATGCAATGGAACAAACCGATACATTGATTTCTAAGATAAAAAACTTCAAGCGATAGTTTCGATGCATATCCAAGCTTGAGTTTCATTCAGGTGGCTTTTCATACATAAGTTGTATCTTTGATGTGGCTTTAGAAAACCTATTTGAAAAAGAGTTCGTTTAAAATCCCAATAAAAGCAAAATTGAAAAAATCCGGCAAGGAAATAATCGTACACTACCTTACTAAGGCGCTTTTGGAAAATGGCTTTGTCCTGCTTCCGGGTGGTGGTGTATTTTACTTGCAAAGGTATCCTGCGCGAATCGACAATAAAGCAGAGAGTATTGTTCCCCCGGGGTATGTAGTTGATTTTGTCCCCTCTACTTATATTGCTGATTATTTTCTGGCTTATTACATTGCCGAAAAAACCAATTCAAATTTTCACTTTTGGAATAGAGAATTAAAGGCCTTAGGTGAAGAATTAAATAATCTTGAAAGTGGTGAGCAATTCGATCTGCTCGAATTAGGTGTTCTGGAGAAAGATGCTGCGGGAAATCTTCATTATGAATCCCATGGGCTAAAGGGAATTAAAGGATTTAATACTTTGGAAGTATTGCCATGTAAACCTATACCACTCCATTACAAAACCGAAAAATCAGTCTCTGAGCATGAATCATCCGCGCCCGGACCACCACCCATTTCAAAGAAGAAAGAAATAGCAAAAAAGAACAGCAGATTGAGCATTTTGGGGTGGTTTCTGGTCATTCTTGCAGCAATTTTATTGTCTTCCATAATCTATGACAGATGCGGTGCTGTGGTAGTTGATGACATTATCGATCCGCCACCGCATATTTCTGAAGATAGATTCAATCAACCACCAGAAAAACTCTATGTAGATTCCTTTCAAAAGGAAGATTCAAATGGTTTGGATCAGAATTACCAAAATTCGGAAGATTATCAATATAATGAAAAAGAGGAATACCACGACGAGTATCTTGATTCTGATACCTTTTTAGAGGATGCTGATGAAAATGAAAAATTTAATGAAGATGCATATCATTATGAGGAAAGCGGCGAAGCAGGCAATGATTATCTGATGGTAAGTGGTCGCTGTATAATTGTCACGGGCTCTTTCTCCAATCAAGTCAACATTGCCAGGCAAAGTCAAATTCTTGAGAATCTTGGCTATTCTGTT
>SLKL01000259.1 GCA_007134625.1 Saprospiraceae bacterium | reverse complement strand
GAATAAAAGCTCAGGATAATTTTTAATCAAAAGCCCTAATTCAACCTGATCTCATCCTCAGTGGCATCAAAAAACTTGTATTCTATCATACCGCACTCCGGCGTTCCGATTATTTTAATCCATTTTTTGTAATTAAAATACCATTTGTGCTGCTTGCTTGGAACTCCCTTTTTAAGATAAGCGGCGATAAAAGGATGAACTTTAAGTGTGATACTCTTGTGAGACTTAGAGTTGACTATAAAATCAAGGTCCCTTTCTATCTCTGCAAGTATTTCAACATTCGTATTGGACTTTCCTGTACCACTACAAGATGGACATTTTTCAGTAGTGTCGATCTTAACCGCAGGTCTTACTCTCTGTCTGGTGATCTGCATCAAGCCGAACTTACTTAATGGCAGCACGGTATGCTGAGCTGAGTCATTTTTCATATACTCCTTCATCGACTTATAGAGCATGTGTTTGTTCTCGTTAGATCTCATGTCTATAAAGTCCACAATAATAAGGCCTCCCAAATCTCTGAGCCTCAATTGCCTTGCCAATTCCTTCGCTGATTCAAGGTTAACTGCAATTGCAGCATCTTCCTGACTCTTATTTACAGCCTTGGGTCCACTATTTACATCTACAACGTGCATGGCTTCTGTATGCTCTATTACCAGATAGGCACCACTTTTCATGGTAGCAGTTTTGCCAAAAGAAGACTTTATCTGACGTGTCACCCCGTATTTATCAAAAATGGGTGTATTCCCCCTGTAGTAATTCAGGATATTCATCTTTTGGGGTGCAACCGTCTGCAGATAGCTCTTTACATTGTCGTACAGCTCTTTGTCGTCAATAATAATCCTGTTGAAGTCATCAGTGAGCATATCCCTAAGAATACTAGTGGTTTTATCCAACTCACTTAATAACTTCACCGGGGGCTTAGAATGGACTAGTTGAGAGCGAACACTCCCCCACTTTTCAAGTAACTGATTTAATTCTTCGTGCAGATCAGAGACCTTTTTTCCTTCCGCGGCAGTTCGCACAATTACACCAAAATTCTGAGGCTTAATACTCTCAATTAATAACTGGAGGCGCTTTCGCTCATCTGAATTGGATATTTTTTTTGAGATGGCAATAACGTTATTGAACGGGCTCAGGACGAGATGCCTCCCGGGAATAGTAATTTCACAACTCAGTCTCGGTCCTTTGGTAGATATGGGCTCCTTCAGAACCTGCACGAGGACGGGGTCTTTTTTCTTAAAAACCTGAGTTATTTTACCTGACTTGCTAATCTGACTTTGCAGCTCGAACTTATCCAGCATCTGAGTATGCTGACGATTAGCTATGGAATCATCGGTGAATTTAATCAGGGACTTTACATTTGGACCGAGATCCGTATAATGTAAAAAAGCATCTCTTTTATGGCCTATTTCAACGAAGGCTGCATTGAGACCCGGCATCAGTTTTTTAACGTAGCCTAAAAATATATCCCCAACTATAAAACGCTGATTGGTTTTTTCTTTGTGCAGCTCCACAAGCTGACTGTCTTCCAAAAGTGCTATTTCAACGTTTGTTGGTGAGGAATTAATTATTAATTCTTTCTCCACTTTTAATTTATTTTCATGATAAACAAATAACCAATTGTCCTTCAACTAGATTGAAGGGAAAATTGGAAAATGTCTGGGATAAAAGGAGAGATTCAGACAACACCGGCAAAGTTTTACCGCCCAATTCTAAAATGATGACTTTGTTATAGCCTCAATATTAGTAGATAAACATGTAAAGTTCAATCAGCCAAAAAAACTGATCAAATTGAAGTATCCCTTAGAAGGGTAAAAAATCAAGATTGATAATTTTGTTAAATAAATTACTTCGTCAAACATTTTCACACACCTCCTAAGGGATGAAATAAATTATTTCTTCTTCTTATGTCTGTTCTTTCTCAGACGCTTTTTACGCTTATGCGTTGATATCTTATGTCTTTTTCTTTTCTTACCACTTGGCATATTCAAATATTTTTTATGTTAACTATTGTATTTAATCAATCCTATTCTTGCTGACAAAGTTCCGCAAACCTTGCCGCACTTATTTCATCTCCTACTTCAATGTAAGCTACAGGAAGCAAACAAATCACTCTTCTATTATCAGGTTCTAACTCAAAGGCGCGCTCTAAGCGTTCTACTGCCCTTTGGTACTGACCGGTTTGTATTGCAAGGCGTCCAAGATTGTACAGCGCGGGAACGTAATCCGGATTTTGTCTATTTAATTCCATTAATTGAGTTACTCCCAACATGGGATTATTAGACGGGGGAAAATCTGCAAGTGTTACCGCAAGATTTAACCTGTAATCCAGATTATTGGGTTCAAGAGAAACTGCATTTTCAAAACTGGCAACTGACCTGTTTCCACATAATGTAGCTTCACGCTCAGATTCAGATCTCTGATAGCAAATGCTATAAGTCGAACCGGCTATGGACCATGCCTCGGCGGTCATTTCAAGCTCAGCTACCTGTTCAGCATGATACCCGGCTAAAGATGGCACACCGAATTGCATCCAGTTCCTGGATAAATCTTTATGTAAACTAACTTGCTCCTCCTCACTTTCCGCTCTTTCCAATGCAAATTCAAGGGACTCAATCATATTTCGTTTTTCTGTACTCATATCCCGAACTACAGATCGTTTAATATTGATAAAGTCGGTTGGCTGAAAACTGAGTGCTCTCTGGGATTCAACATTTTTTATTGATGGGTCAACTATATCGCAACCAAAGTATAATACAAGGATAGCGAAAACACTTACACCAATAAAAATCAAACGTGCTTTATCCATTACTTACTCGGCTCCTCTGTTACATTATCTTTTACCTGATCTACAAAAACTTTAGCCGGCTTAAAAGCAGGGATAAAGTGCTCAGGAATTTCAATTGCTTTGTTCTTCTTTATATGCCTTCCGATCTTTTTTGTTTTTTTTTGTATATTGATAAAAATTGCGAAATTTGCAGCGCTTTTTAAGTGAGCACATTTCTAATTACTTATAAATCAAAGAATAATAATGAGAAAAGCAGATTTAGTATCATCGATT
>SLKL01000212.1 GCA_007134625.1 Saprospiraceae bacterium | reverse complement strand
GTCCGATAAATTAGAAGTCTGAATTTCAAGATAGGCTGCTGTTGGGATGGTGTATTTTTTCATAAAAGCTTTAGCAAAACTTTTACTGCCCTCCAATCTCGCGCCTTTACTTCCGGGCCCAAGTACTCTTAATTGAGGAAGTCCATCATCACTCGAAAGCTGATCCGCAAGTCCATCTACTAATGGCGCTTCAGGGCCGATAACGACAAGACCGATATCGTTTTTTTGGATAAAAAGCCTCAGCGCATCATAGTCTTTGTGATCTATATTAATATTGCTGCCGGTCAAAAGCGTCCCCGCATTGCCGGGTGAAAAGAATATTTTACCGGATTTTTGACTATTTTTAAGTGCTTTACCTAGGGCGTGCTCACGTCCCCCGCTTCCAAGTATCAGAATATTCATTCAGCTTAGTTTTTTATGATTTCTACAAAAATGTAAAGATAAGCCCGATTCCAATGAAATAAAAACCACAATTAGAGCATTTATTTTGGCGCGCTTTTAAAATGGCAGTACTTTCGTGCTTTAATTATTGCCCATTAAGTGAAGTGCTTTTTGCCTATTAATAATATTAATCCAAAATTAATCTGGGATGAAATATGGGATTAAAAGCACTTGAAATGAAAAAGTTTTTTTGGGTAAAAAAATAAATCTTAATTCCATGTACGATTATATCAGCGGGAAAAAAAGCTCCCTTCAACCCGATCACATAGTTTTAGATGTCAATGGTGTGGGTTATTTGCTTCATATTTCATTTCATACTCATGCTCAACTAAAGGATGATGAAAATCCCCGATTGTTTACACATTTATATGTGCGAGAGGATCAAATGGAGCTTTATGGATTTAGTACGGAGTTTGAGCGGTCCCTGTTCAGGTTGTTGATCAGTGTTTCCGGAATAGGTACAAATACGGCGAGATTGATTTGCTCTTCTTTAAGCCCTGAGGAAATAAGAGCCGGCATATTATCAGAAAATGTAGTGATATTTAAAAATGTTAAAGGCATAGGAGCAAAGACTGCGCAGCGTATTATTCTCGATTTAAAAGATAAAGTTTTAAAGGATTACGGACAGGGTGATGTAACGGACTTAATTACTCCTTCAGATCACGAGATGGAAGAAGCGTTCAATGCCTTAGTTGCCTTAGGGTTTCAAAGACCAAAAATTCGTAAAGCTTTGAAAAGAGTAGTTACTGAGAGTGATCAGGAAAAGAGCACGGAAAACCTGATCAAATTAGCTTTGAAGATAATGACTTAGGGCAATAATAAAATCAGTCACATGACTTATTTTTGCGCTCGTTTTTAAATGTCATATTTGTGCTGAGCTTCAGATCAATTATGTAAAAGATGGTAATTGCTATAGGAAGTTCTGAGATGAAAAATAAAAAATCTTAAAATTATACGCATAGAATGCATTCAGCGTTAAGTGGTAATTGTTTTGTTCTTAATGGACTTATGCGAGAAAAAAATAATTTGTCAATCGTCCTTGCCTTCGGGGCTTTTTTTATTTCTGCAAACCTTTTTGCAAGCAATGTGGCCTTTTCAGGTAGTAATCTGGATGACCCGTTTGAAGAGATATTGGAAGAATATCGACTGATCGAGAGAGACACCATCCCATTAAGGGACAGAGAGGGTGATTTTTTAAGATCCGGCAGAGGGAATCCTTTTGATTTGAGGGATCCCGCTATTGTAGAGCAGGAAGTGGAGTACGACCCCATTACTAATAGATATTATATTCTCGAAAGGATTGGAGACGATTTTTTCAGGACACCTACCTACATGACCTTTTCAGAATATCTGGAATGGAGGTTTGAGAGAGAAGAAAGGGCTTATTTCAATAATCTTGCCGGAATATCAGATCCTTATGGTGAAGTTGAGGGTTTGACAGACCCCATTCTTGAGGTGGATATAGAACGCAATCTGATTGACCGACTTTTTGGAGGGTCGGATGTTGAAATAGAGCCTCAGGGAAATATCGACATACTACTTGGTGCGCGTTTTCAGAATATACAAAACCCCGTCCTTCCCGTAAGACAGCAGCGTCAGGGGATTTTTGATTTTAATATGGACATTCAGATGAATGTTACCGGTAGAATAGGGGAGAAACTTACGCTATCTACCAATTACAATACGCGTCCTACCTTCGATTTTGAGAATCAATTAAATATTAAATTTGACAGTGAGGCTTTTAGCGATGATGACATCATAAAAAATATAGAAGCCGGAAATGTAAGTCTTCCACTTAGGTCATCCCTTATTCAGGGTAGTCAGAGCCTTTTCGGTATCAAGACTGAACTTCAGTTTGGACATTTGCGAATAACAGCTATTGCCTCGCAACAGCGAGCCCGTCAGGAAAGTATCACAGTTGATGGTGGTTCTCAGATTCAGGAGTTTTCAGTCCGTGCTGATGAATACGACGCCAATCGTCACTTTTTCCTATCTCATTACAATAGAAATATGTATGAGGAAGCACTTGAAAGTTTGCCCTTTATCAATAGTTTGTTCAGAGTGGAAAGAGTAGAAGTCTGGGTAACCAACGTAGGTAATGAATTCGAAGATCTGAGGCAAATAGTTGCTTTTTCGGATCTTGCAGAGTTTGAGGAATTCACCTCGGAAGACACCCGGCAGCAGTTTGGGTTGTCTAATGTGCCACCCGAATTGAGGCCCCTTTTTGGGGAGGGCGTATTGCCTGATAATAGTGCAAACCGGATTTATCAGCAATTATTGCGGGACAGTACAATGACCCGTGATTTGCGTACGGTGGTCAGTACTTTACAAGGGTTTCCTTATGACTTTAGATCAGGAGTTGATTTTGAACAGAAAAGAGCAAGGAAACTCCCCACCAATAGATATACACTGATTCCTGAGCTTGGTGTGATACAATTAGATGCAGCACTGCGTCCGGATGAGGTGCTGGCTGTTGCTTATGAATATACTTATAATGGTGAAGCATATAAGGTAGGAGAGTTTGCTACAGATGTTGCTGCGTTTGAGGGTGACTCAACCAGTGCAAGTAGTAGAGTTTTATTCCTTAAAATGTTAAAAAGCTCCAGCCAGAATGTTTCTGAGCCTATGTGGGACCTGATGATGAAAAATGTTTACTCCATCGGAGCCTTTCAGGCCAGCGAAGAAGATTTTAGATTTGACATCTATTACGATGATCCGGCCGGAGGACAAAAGAGGTTTCTTCCTGAACCCGGAGCAGCAGGAAGACCATTACTTCAGAAATTCAATCTCGATAACCTCAACTATTTTGGTGATCCTCAACCCGATGGTTTTTTCGACTTTTTACCGGGAATTACCATTAATACCAGAACAGGTAAAGTGATGTTTCCTGTTCTGGAGCCATTTGGTAGTTCATTAAAAAGAATATTTGATGAAGAGCCTACTATAGATGATGATAGACGCGATGAGCTATATGAAAAGTACCACTATGATATGCTCTATGACACCACGATTACGGTTGCGCGAGAATTTCAGGAGAGAAACAGATTCGTGATGAAAGGATCTTTCCGTTCCTCTGTCTCCAGTGATATATCTCTCGGTGCGATTAATGTACCGAGGGGATCAGTGACAGTAAGAGCAGGGGGAACTGTTTTGCGGGAAGATATTGATTATATAGTGGATTACCAGATAGGTCGAGTACGTATCATTAACGATGCCTATCTCGCTTCCGGAACTCCAATTAATGTTTCATTTGAGGACAACTCATTATTTAGTTTTCAGACCAGAAGTATGGTTGGTCTGAGAGCAGATTACGACATCAGTCCCAATATGAGTATCGGAGGTACTTATATGCATTTGTGGGAAAAGCCATTTACTGAAAAAGTGAACTTTGGTGATGATCCGATAAACAATAGAGTTTTTGGAGTTGATTTTAATTACAGTAATGAAGCACCCTGGCTGACAAGAATGGTTGACGCCATTCCCTTAATCAGTACCAGAGAACAATCTACCATCGACTTTTATGTTGAGGGTGCTGCTCTGCGGCCCGGCCATTCAAGAGCCATCAATGTCGGGGATGATGATGGTGGGGTAGTCTATATTGATGATTTTGAGGGTAGTTCGAGTAGAATCGATCTTAGAGTGCCTGTCAATAGTTGGATAATTAGCTCCATTCCTCATGGAACAGGCAGGTGGCCTGAATCAGATTTGACTGATGCAGATGTTACCGGTGCAAATCGTGCACTGATAAATTGGTATCGGATAGAACGTACCATCGCCGGTGGTCAAAATAATCCGTACACCAGAACGGTATCGCAACAGGAAATATTCAGAAACCGACCTCAGGTGCCTACACTTTTTGATTTCAGGACTTTTGATATCTCTTATTATCCCAATGAAAGGGGGCCGTATAACTTTGACAGGCCTGAAGGGATTCCCGGTTTTTCAGCAGGTATGAATCCTGATGGAACGCTTAGAGATCCTGAATCAAGATGGGGTGGAATGATGAGAGCTTTGCCGACCAATGATTTTGAATTAACCAATATAGAGTACGTTGAATTCTGGGTGTTAAATCCCTTTATTGGTACTGAGGAGAGACCCGTACAGGATGGTGGTTATATGCATATCAACCTGGGAAATGTATCTGAGGATATCATGAAAGATGGTCTGGCTTTTTACGAAAATGGTTTGCCGGTTCCGGGAGATTTTATTCCTACCGATACCACTGCATGGGGTAGAGTACCCACTGTCCCTCCGGTTATTTATGCATTTGCAAACGATCCCGAACACCGCGCACTACAGGATGTAGGTTTAGATGGATTGGATAGTTTGGGTGAAATTGCAGTCTTCAATGATTATTATCAATCTATTTTGGCCTCGACTATTCTTACTAATGAAGCCAAAGCTGAAATCATTGCTGATTTAGCAAATGATGATTATAAGTTTTGGGATGACCCCAGTTTTACCGAGGATGATGATATATTTACAAGATATAGACGATTTAATAATCCCGAGGGTAATTCACCTATTTCCCAACCCGGACAAAGAATAAGTAATGCCTACACCAATTTCCCTGACTCTGAGGATGTCAACAGGGATGGTTCTATGAACACTACGGAGGCTTATTTTGATTATCAGATACCCATCCGTCACAATGGAAATAATGGTCTGGAGTGGAATGATTTTATTACCGATACCGTGGTCAACCCGGGTAATCAGGTATGGTATCGATTTAAGGTACCTATCAATCAATACGATAACAGGGTCGGTGGTATTCAGGATTTCCGTTCGATTAAATTCATCAGAATGTACATGACGGGTTTTGAAAAACCTGTCACCCTTCGTTTTGCATCTCTTGATTTGACCAGAAACCAATGGCGCAGGGTTACCCGTCAATTAGATAACGCCCCGCCAAATACAGAACTACCCGGTGATAATGAGTTTGATATCAGTGTAGTAAATATAGAGGAGCATTCCAGCAGAACTCCTTTCCGATATATTATTCCACCCGGTATAGTCAGAGAGCGTAACTACCAATCCACTTTTTCCAATGCCTTTTTAAATGAGCAGTCCCTCGCACTGAATATCTGTAATTTGCAATCACAGCGGATGAATGCCGTTTACCGGCTATTGGGTGAAATGGATATGCGATATTATGAACGGCTCAAGATGTTTGTCCACGCAGAAACTCTGGATGCCATGGAGGACGATGACCTATCCATTGTGATGCGGATAGGAAGTGATTATACCAGCAACTATTATGAATATGAAATTCCGCTGAAGTTTTCTCAATTTGAAGCAGGAAAAAGTTATGACAGGATAGTCTGGCCTGAGGAAAATGAATTTGATTTTCCATTGGAATTATTGAAAGATGTAAAAGTCAACAGAAATCAGGCGGGCGTTGCAAATAATGTAATCTACGAAGAGCCCGACCCTGAAAAACCGGAAAATACAGTCAGGGTCATGGGGAATCCCAATACTGGTGCAGTAAAGACCATCATGGTTGGTGTTCGGAATAATTCGACCAATTCAACTTTCTGCGCTGAAATTTGGATCAATGAGCTGCGTTTGACCGGTCTCAATGAGCAGGGAGGGGTAGCCGGTTTAGCCCGTTTGAATATGAAGCTGGCAGATTTTGGAAATATAGCCATAAGTGGTAGTCATACCAGTGTAGGGTGGGGTAGTCTGGAACAAAGAGTACAGCAGAGAAGTAAGGAAGCTATTACCCAGTTCGATATTGCAGCAGACTTTGAGCTCGGTAGATTTTTGCCTGAGGAGGCCAATGTGGATATTCCTTTCTTTGCCCAATACTCTACTGAAATTCGTACACCGCAGTATGACCCTTATGATCTGGATCTTGAGTTGAGCGAAAAATTAGACCTGGCAGAAAGCTCTGCTGAACGAGATTCACTGAGAGATCAGGCCATTAGCCGAACAGATATTAAGAGTTTCAATTTTACCAATGTACGAAAACGAAGGTCCGGTGATGCACCTGTTCGCCCATGGAATATTGAAAACTTCTCTCTTACCTATGCATATACAGAGACAAACAGGAGTGACCCGATTCTTGAACAAGACGATAATACAAGGCATACAGGTACACTGAATTACAGATATTCACGACCTGCTACCTATGTAGAACCATTGAAAAATGTATTTGGGGGAGCCCGGGCATTGCGCTTGATTAGTGATTTTAATTTCAACCCACTTCCCAATAGTATTGGGTTCAGAACTACCCTGGACAGAAGACTGAATCAACGCTTATACCGATTTAGTGAAGGGGAATTCAGCACATCGACAAGTCGGCAGTTTTTGTGGAATAGGGATCACGATGTGACCTGGGACCTTACACGGTCTTTAAAATTGAACTTTGTTGCTCAGGGTAATGCTGTTATTGATGAGCTCGACGATTCAGGTTTTACTTTACAGAATGAATTTGTTGGGACTGAAAAATCTGACAGACGGGATTATGTTCTGGACAATATCAGAGATTTTGGTCGATTGAGAGATTACAACCATAGTTTTACCGCAAATTATAAAGTCCCCATTGATAAACTTCCTTATTTGGACTGGGTGAATGTAGATGCGCGGTATAATGCAAGTTATAATTGGGCTGCAGCTCCCGTTAGAGTTGAGTTCCTGGGAAATAGTATTTCTAATGCAAGGGGGGAAAGCATTCGCGCTACGCTGAATTTCGAGCGCCTTTACAATCAAATAGGTTATTTAAGCAGAATTAATCAAAGGGCAAGACCAGGTCGAGCTACACCCCCGGGCAGAGGAGGACAGCAAACTGAGCGAGATAGAGATCGTCAGGGGCCGCGTCAGCCATCCACCATAGAAAGGGTTATTGTCAGACCACTGCTCTTGGTGAGAAGAGGTAGGTTTAATTACAACAGAGACTACACTTCATTTGTGCCGGGATTAATGTTTGAACCTACTTTTGCAGGTATGGCAAGCGGGCTTTCTACACCGGGTATAGATTATGCCTTTGGAAGGCAGCCATCAGATACTTGGTTATTAAATAATGCAACTGAAAAAGGTTGGTTTTCTGCCGATTTACGACAAAATCAAAACGTCAGTAGAACTTTCTCAGAATCCTGGAATGCCACAGTTGACCTGGAACCCTTCAGGGATTTCAGAATTGAGATCAAAATGGATAAACGGTTTTCAAGCAGTGAATCCTTCTTATTTAAAAACTTTGGAGAGGATTTCATTGAACCGGAGGATTATTTGAATGCAGAATACGGATTCGGAAGGATTACTGAGTTCGGTTCTTATTCAGTTTCATATCTTGCGCTCAATACCTTATTTAAAGACAGCAATCAGGAAATTCAGGGCTTGTTCAATACCTTCAAGTCCAACAGATCAACTATTTCAGGTCGATTGAATCCTGATGGGGATGAACATCCATTTGATGGCCCGGGTTTCAAAGAAGGTTTTGGAGCCAATCAGGAGGAAGTAATTTTACCTTCTTTCCTTGCGGCATATACAGATACTGATCCTGAGGATATCCGTTTGAATGTGTTTGACGTTAAGCCCCTACCCAATTGGTCTATTAATTATAACGGACTTAGCAGACTGCCGTTTTTCAGTGATATTTTTGACCGTGTTACCATTTCCCATGGATATCAGTCTTCATTGACTGCCAATAGGTTTGATAGCAGGTTGTCTTACACAACTGATGAAACAGGTAATTCCCAAATCCCGGAAAATATTGATTCTGTATCGGGTAACTACTATCCAAGATTGTCAGTTCCCGAATTGGTAATCAATGAAAGCTTTACGCCACTTATTGGTATATCCGTTCAAACGAAGTCGGGTATTGATATCTCATTTGATTACAAACGATCGAGAACGCTTGCTCTATCGACTATTGGTCAAAATTTGAATGAAACACGTTCCACGGATTATACTTTTGGTTTTGGTTATGTCATAAAGGATTTCCGATTCGGAGGTCAGGCACCTGCCCAAAGGGGAGACAGACAACCTGGGGATACCAGAGACAGACGACCCGGGCAACAGTCCACTACCAGAGATTTGAGGATTTTATTTGATGTTTCGGTTAGAGATGACAGAACGCTTCAACACAGTTGGGGTCTGGATATTAATCCGCGTGATACCAGAGGTCAAAGGGCTGTTCGGATTGCGCCTGCAGTGGAATACGATCTGTCGCGAAACCTCTCGCTGAGGGTATTTATGGATTATTTCAGAACGGTGCCATACACCACTCAGTCTTATCCAATTACCAATACGCAAGCCGGAATCCGGGTGAGGTTTACATTGAATTAATCTCTCATTCTCGTGATCAATGGATTTTCGGTCGGGGCTGATAGACGTTTTTTATTCTGTTAAATTCCAATTGAGCTCAATGGAATTGATTAAATTTGGGTTTGTGAATTATCTTGTCAGCCTGACATTATGAACAAGGTAGCAATTTGGAGCATAATTATTTTAATGAGTGCCGGTGTGGTAGGCTCATTTTTCATTCAGTTGTACTGGATCAACTTCTCCCTTGAATTAAATGAATCTAAATTTGACCAGAATGTCTTCTCTGCGCTTTCCAATGTTGCCACTCAATTAGAAAGAATAGATCAGGTTCGGCAAAGTACAGAGATCCTGAATTTATATGGACAAACGGTGGCTGTTGATTGGGATGAGGTCGCAAAAAATCCTTATTCAACGCATGATTATTCAGTTACTATCAATGTATTAGAGCGCCTTCTCCAAATTGATTCTGCTTCAATACTGGATCCCACTTATTTACTTGAGGGCGGTGTATGGTCTTCAGTGGTGGATGGGGCTATAGGAGAAGCAGTTGCATTAGAAGAAAGGATTGATCCGCTGACTCTTGATCAGTTGTTAGAAACAGAACTGAACAACAGAAACATTGGGATCAAGTTTCATTACGGTGTTTTTTCAAATGATGAAGACGCTTTTGTTATTAACGATGGAAAATATACTGTCCCATTCACAGCTAGAAATTTATCAGAAGCTGATATTGAACAAGACATACTTGGCTCTTTGGCTAACTCAAGGTACCAGGTTAAATTATTTGCATCACATGTCGGGTCTCCCGGTTCACTTATCATACATTTTCCTGATCGATCCCGGTTTCTGTGGGAAGACACCTGGGTGACTTTACTGGGTTCTGTTTTGTTTACTATACTTATCCTGTTTTGTTTTGGCTATACCATTTTTATTATATTCCGGCAGAAGCAACTCTCCGAAATGAAAAGCGATTTTATCAACAACATGACCCATGAGTTCAAAACTCCAATAGCTACCATTTCACTTGCAGCAGATAGTATTTTTTCTCCAAGAATCTTCAATAATCCTGAAAAAGTAAAACGCTTTGCAGGAGTAATAAAACAGGAAAATCAACGGATGCTCGGACAGGTTGAGAAAGTGCTGCAAATGGCTTTAATAGATAAAAAGCAATTTGGACTTAAGGTCACGGATTTGGACTTACATGATATTATTGAGCAGTCTGTCGGTCATTTTAGTTTACTTGTTCAGAAAAGAGAGGGTAGCATAACAACTAGTCTTAATGCCCGAAACCCCATCATCAGAGGCGATAGAGTGCATATTGAAAACATCATTAATAACCTGATGGACAATGCCTACAAATACAGCCCTGAAAAGCCTGAAATTAAAATCAGGACTTTTGATACCGACGAAGGGATAGAGGTATGGGTTAGTGATAACGGTATTGGTTTGACTGCTGAAGCCAAAATGAATATTTTTGATAAGTTTTACAGGGTACATACCGGTAACCTCCATGATGTTAAAGGTTTTGGACTTGGATTGACCTATGTAAAAGCCATGATGACAGCCCATGGTGGAATGATTGATGTAGAAAGCACTCCGGGGCGCGGTAGCACATTCATTTTAAACTTTCCGAGAAATTTTGAGAAAGATTAAGTACTTTTTTTTTAGCCACATACAGAATTATCAAATGATGCGTTAATAATTTGTAAATTGAAAAAAATTATGGAAGGCATAAAAATTTTGTTGGTTGAAGATGATCATAACTTCGGTGACGTCTTAAAATCATATTTAGAAATGCACGATTATGACATCACGCTGGCCTCTAATGGTCAGGAAGGATTGAAAACTTTTAAAAATGAATCCTTTGATTTGTGTATCCTGGATGTTATGATGCCCAAAATGGATGGTTTTTCTTTAGCTCGTGAAATAAGAAACAGGGATCAGAATGTTCCGATTATCTTTTTGACAGCAAAAAATATGAAGGAAGACATCGTTAAAGGTTTTAAATTGGGTGCAGATGATTATGTCTCCAAACCTTTCAATTCTGAAGAACTACTTGTTAGGATACAAGCTGTTTTGAAACGTTCAAGAGTTGAAATCTCTAATCAGGAGGATCAGAATGAATATGAATTTGGTAATTTCCATTTTGATTTTCCGGTCCGGTTGCTTACCTACAAACCTAATGGTGAAGAGCAACACGATAAGATTAAACTATCCCCAAAGGAATCTGAACTATTGAAGTTGTTTTGTAAAAACAAAAATAAGGTTTTATCCAGATCTCAGGCGCTAAAGGAAATCTGGGGTGAGGACAGTTATTTTACCGCGCGAAGTATGGACGTTTTTATCACCAAACTCCGCAAACATCTTAAAATAGATGACACCATCGAAATTGTCAATATTCACGGCAATGGATTTCAGTTACTAGAAAAGAATGAAGAGTAAATTGACCTTTGGCAAGTGGTTGCTAGTTGGTAGCTGCTAGTTGTTGGCTTCTTGCTTGATTGTCCGATAATTTATAATTCACTGCGCAAACCAAAATTAAAAAAAATCAGGGTTATTGGCTCTTGAACCAGTTACTATGAACTATTAGTTGCGAGAGCACAGCAGTAGACCAGCCTGAGACCAGTAGCTAGAAGCCAGTAGCTAAACGCCAGAAGCCAGAGACCAGAGACCAGCAGCTAAATTAAAAACTAGCGTCCGCCTGCTTTTTTCTCCTCTTCAGCTGCAATACGTGCAAGTTCAGCCTGCCTGGCTAACTCTTCATATTCCTCTCTGAGTTTTTCCATCCATTCAGCATTCTTTTCGAGATAAGCCATCATTTCATTGTCAACCTCCTCTTTAGCCTCGGCATACTCAGGTATGAGTGACTTTTTCTCGGGGAACTGTTCAACGTACATAGTAGAGGATGGGAAGGCAAATCGCACGCCTACAGATACTGCCAATCGCATAACAGATAGATAGAACTCCTCTTTTGCCCTTAGTTCCGTAGCATGATCAGGAACATCAATGAATGCCCTAATGAAGATATTAAGAGAATAATCTGCCATCTCGAAAAAATTAACCACATAGCGTTCATTTACAAACTTAGGGTGGTCCAGAATGAGTTGTTTCAAGCCCTTGATAAATAATTCTATACGAGCGGGGGGAGTGT
>SLKL01000447.1 GCA_007134625.1 Saprospiraceae bacterium | reverse complement strand
GGATTTTCTGAACTAATATAGAGTGCACCAACACCTTTTGGTCCATAAAATTTGTGGGCCGAAAGAGTCAGTAAACTAATGCCCATTTTACGCGGATGAACCGGGATTTTTCCTACAGTTTGAGTGGCATCGCAGAAAAACAGCACCCCTTCCTCCTTGCAAATTTCACCGATTTGAGAGATGGGATGTATTACCCCTGTCTCGTTATTGCCATGCATCAAACATACTAAAATAGTATCTTTCCTGAGTGCATTTTTGAGATCATTTAGGCTGATTATACCTTTTGAATCCGGAGTAAGCCAATGAATTTCTGCACCTTGCTTTTCCAGTGCATCAAGTGTATCCAATACCGCTTTGTGTTCAGTTTTACAGGAGATAATATGTTTTCCGGCAACCGGTGCATACAAATCAAAGACTCCGCGCAAAGCCAGATTGATAGATTCCGTAGCTCCACTGGTAAAGATCAACTCATCTCTTTTTACTTCAAGGAAATCTGAAAGACGCTCCTTTGCCAGATCAACTGCCTCCTTAGTTTTCCATCCGTATTGGTGAACAGTACTTGAGGCATTGCCATAAAATTGTGTAAAAAACGGGATCATCTCCTCCAAAACTCGCGGGTCAACCGCCGTGGTTGATGCATTATCCAGATAAATACAACTACTCATACCACATTAAATTTTCAAGTATCTGACTAAAGATTTTTAGTCACCTTATCCCAAACTTTTTCTGCGAACTTATCAGTCAGTTCTTCCATCAGATAGCTGCCGGCAAGTGGATCACTCACCCTGTTGAGATGTGATTCATGCTGCATTAGATGCAATATATTGGCATGCATACGCGATGAAAAGGCAACAGGATCTGTGGGCGCATTCTTTTGGTTTGTATCAAGAAAAGGCAAATGGATTCTTGTGCCACCTGAAATGGCAGCAGATACCGCCGCAGAAGTAGATCTGATCAGATTGAAATACAGATCTTCACCAAAAGCCTTGGGCGAAACCGATATCTCCATGTCCGGCAAAAAGTGATCTGAATTCAACTCCTCGAGAATCAAATCCCAGATTTTATAAAATGCTCTGATTTTAGCCGCCTCGGTAAGAAAGTCATTTCCGGTAAGTATTCTGAAAACGGATTTTCTTAGAACATCCTCAGGTTCAAAAGGCGCTTTTTCAAAAGTGCGCAATAAATTCAAGAACAAACCACTTAATTGTTCTACATGCCCTCCAACGCTTTCTGCATCGGGAGTTTCAAAGTAATAGAATGAAAAACAGGGGAGTGTCTCATTAATGTCTTGTGCCAGCCAGTTAAATGGTTGCTGACCTGCATACCTCAGCGAACCGTCAACAAAGTGAACATCAATATTCTTCCTAACCAAATACGAACTCAAGGTTGTGAACCCCTCGACAAGGGCTGCTCCGTTGGTATAATTCAGGTGCAAGGAAATCATTTCAGCCTTTACTCCTTTCATTAGTTGATCGAATTCATCAGGGCTTCCAGTCTCTAAAGCAAGTTCAAGGGCATTAACTCCCTGATTGAGGGCAGTCAAAATCAATGCATTCTGACCGGGCTTGAAAGTCTGTAAAAGACTCCATCCTTCATCATCTGAGTCAACAGCTAAAGATGAGCATTTCTCAAGGGTTTTACCGGACTTAAAAGAACTAATTTTTAGGTCTTTATCCGGTTCCCATTGAGGAAAATCTGATTTATTTTCAGACTGTTTTTTCTTATTATCAGCCATTTTTATCTTTTTTCAAAAGGCTAAGTTATAGAAAAAACAGATGCTAAAGAAAATTATTTTTACGGCCCCGGCTATCTGATGAAATTCATCGCATTATTCATGCTTGCATTCATTTTTTATATTTGCAGCAAAAAAGAAAGAACTATGTCCAATCAACAACTTTTTTACAATATTGGCAATCTTGTACAAGTAAGAGAAAAAATAGATAAGCCACTAAGGGGGAAAGAATTAAAACAGTTGCCTACCATTAAAAATGCGTGGATGACAGTGAAAGATGGAAAAATCAAAGATTATGGGACAATGGATCAGCTTCCTGAAAATTTTACAGGTAAAAGAACAGATGTTGGTGGCAGGATGATACTACCTGCATGGGTGGATTCGCACACTCATATTGTATATGCGCAAAGTCGTGAGGAAGAGTTTGTTATGAAGATTTTGGGAAAATCTTATGAAGAAATAGCTGAAAGTGGCGGTGGTATATTGAACTCTGCTTTGAGACTTAGGGAATGTCCTGAAGAGGATTTATATAGATCTGCTAAAAAAAGGCTGGATGAGGTGATATCGCTTGGTACAGGTGCAATTGAAATTAAAAGCGGCTATGGCTTGGATACCGATAGTGAATTGAAAATGCTGCGAGTGATCAACCGATTGAAAAATGAGCACCCTGAAATACCTATAAAAAGAACATTTCTCGGAGCACATGCCTTCCCTCCTGAATTCAGAAACGATCGCGAAGGTTATATAAAACAAATTATCGAAGACATGCTACCGGCTATAGCGAAAGAGGGGCTGGCTGATTACGTAGATGTTTTCTGTGAAAAAGGGTTTTTTACCGAAGAAGAATCAGATCGGATTCTCAAAGCAGGAATCAGTCATGGTTTAAAGGCTAAAGTCCATGCCAATGAACTTGCGCTCTCCGGTGGAGTTCAGGTAGGTGTCCGAAACAATGCCATATCTGTTGATCACCTCGAATGTATGGGAGAGGAGGAAATCTCTTTGTTGAAAAACTCAAGCACAATTGCTACCCTTTTGCCTTCAACAGCATTCTTTCTCGACATTGATTATGCGCCGGCCAGAAAACTAATCGACTCGGGGCTTGCGGTATCTCTTGCATCTGATTATAACCCGGGGACCACCCCATCCGGGAGGCTCCCGTTTGTCATGTCCTTAGCTTGTATAAAAATGAAGATGACACCGGAAGAAGCTATTAACGCCATGACTATTAATTCAGCTTTTGCTATGGAGTCTCAAGACCTCTGTGGAAGTATCAGCAGGGGGAAACTCGCAAATTTTATAGTACTCAAAGAAGTACCATCAATGGCTTTTCTTC
>SLKL01000115.1 GCA_007134625.1 Saprospiraceae bacterium | reverse complement strand
CGGGGAGGTGCTGTTGGTTGAATAATAAAAATGGCGGTTGTAGCTAAATGCTAGGTTCACAACCGCCATTTTTACAAATAAGTAACGATTTTTTGAACTAACAAAACCATCGTTTGTAATCAAAGTTATATCTTTATGCTCAAATAAAAAACCATCCATGCGGGGCCTCCTCAATCTCTTGGTCAAAAAGATCCTGGAAAGGAATTATCGAAAGCTGGAATATGCTTTGGAGAACCCTATTGAATCTCAGCATAAGTGGTTCAAGTCCAACCTACAGTCCGCCAAAAACACACGATTTGGTAAACAACATGATTTTAAAACCATAGGCGAGTACGAAACTTTCAGAAAGCGATTACAAGTCAATGAATATGAAGACTTAAGACCCTCTATCGAAGAAATGATGAAGGGCAAACCAGATGTATTGTGGAGAGGTGTAGTCACCTGGTATTCAAAATCCTCAGGTACGACGGGTGGACGAAGCAAATACATTCCCGTTCCAAAGGAAAACCTAAAACTTTGTCACACTAAGGGTTCTACCGATGTTTTGAGTTTTTTATACCATCACAACCCGGACATAGATATTTTCAAGAGAAAAAATCTCATTATGGGAGGAAGTCTTGAAAAATATGCAGAATCCCGTCAGACAAGGATAGGTGACGTGTCTGCCGTTATGCTGTACCATATGCCTTTTCTTGCCAGGTTGGTTTTCACCCCTGACATTCCGACTGCCTTGCTAAGTGATTGGGAGGAAAAGATTGAGAAAATCGCCCATCTGTCCATCAAGGAAGATGTCAGCTTTTTTGGTGGCGTACCTACCTGGACTATCGTTTTATTTGAAAGAATTCTCGAATTGACGGGAAAAAGTAATATGCTGGAAGTATGGCCTAATGCCAAAGCCTATGCGCATGGAGGTGTCGGTTTTGAACCCTACATACAGCGCTTCAGGGAGTTTTTCCCATCCGACGACTTTCTTTATCAGGAGGTATATAATGCATCAGAAGGATTTTTTGCAGCGCAGGGGGATTTTTCACAAAAGGGAATGTACCTGCTTGTCGATAATGGCATGTTCTATGAGTTTGCCCCGATGAAGGCGGATGGTCCGGATCTGAAAAACACGGTACCGCTCGAAGGAGTCAAAACAGATGTCAATTACAGTATCATCATTAATTCCAATGGTGGGTTGTGGAGATATATGCCGGGAGATGTGGTATATTTTTCTTCCACCAACCCCTACATCATTCATGTGACGGGTAGGACAAGGCAATATATCAATGCATTTGGTGAAGAGCTGATGATAGGAAATACGGATCAGGCGCTTGCCAACTCTGCGGCTAAATTTGGAGTTGAAATAGTGGATTACACTGTCGCGCCTGTTTATATTGAAAAAGGGAAAAAAGGTGCTCATCAGTGGTTAATAGAATTTGTGAATGAACCCGCAGATGTCAATGCATTCAAAAAAGACCTTGATCAGCAATTGAGGGCTTTGAATTCTGACTACGACGCAAAAAGGTCCTATGATCTCGCCCTCAAAGAATTACAATTAGAAGTTTTGCCATCGGGATCATTTCACAAATGGATGGAATCAAAGGGTAAGATGGGCGGACAAAATAAAGTTCCCCGATTATCCAATGACAGGAAGTATGTGGAGGAAATCATCAAATTCATAGGTAAAAACTTAGTCCGGTAAAATTAAGCTGTGCATGGAAAATGCTTTGAGCAAGGTACTTGGTGATGTAAGCTTACATCAGGTAGAAGATAAGGAAGGCGAAGTTCTGGAAATACTCACCGCCTCCATTGCGGAGATGCTGGAGAAGGAACCTGATTTATTACTGAGCTCCATGTATCGCATGGATATTGATGAGCGAAAAATCCTTCAGATTCTCAATTCTCATTCTGAAAATGATATCCCGACTGAGTTTGCAAAACTTGTTCTTGAAAGACAAAGAGTCGCCCTTATGACCCGCGCAAAATTTCCTCAAAAGAAAATAAGTGATCCGGAAGCTTCATTCTGAAATTTTTTTCATGCTATTAAAAACAGAAGGTATTATACTGCGTACTATGAAATATCGGGAAACGAGTGTGATATCCGATGTTTATACAGCTGAAAAAGGCATGTTAAGTGTGCTTGCCAATGGTGTCCGAAAACAAAAATCAAGAATGGGTGCTGCACTTTTCCAACCCTCCTCCATCGTTGACATTGTGCTCTATTACAAAGAGAGCAGTAAATTACACCGTCTTAAGGAAATAAAAATTGTCACTCCCCTATTTTCCATTAATGAGAAAATAAAAAAAATTGCCATCGCTCAGTTTATTATTGAAATCAGCAAAAAGACTGCAACCAATCAGGATCCCAGTCCACAGCTTTTTTCATTCATAAAGAATCATTTGATCCAACTCGAAAATGCACCCACACCTGACAGTTTACAACCACTTAAGTTTTTAATGGAATTGTGTCCCTTTCTTGGGATAACCCCTGATTTTGATCATGTCAGGAATGGTTTTTTTGACATGAAAGAAGGCACCACAGTACTTGAACAGCCCAATCACCCACATTTTTTAAACCCTGAAAAGGCAGCTATTCTAATGGCTATCTGCAAAAGTGAAATTAGCCCCTCAATAAAGCTTGAAGACAAAAGAGAGATTTTATCCGCCATGCTAGATTACTATAAGATTCATTTGGATGGCATGAAGGAATTGAATAGCCCGGAGATTTTGAGGGTAGTTTTAGAGAAGTAAATTATGAGTCCACTCCGAAAACCCCTTTCTATTACAAATTGCTGCAATCCCCAACGAGTTGGGGATGAATTTTTCGCTCATTTTCATGACGAAAAGGGTTTTCGGAGTGGACTCAATTATGGCTTGTGGCTTTTTGAAACTGAAAGTGAAAAGTCTGAATTGAAAAGAAAAAAGATATAGTAAATAGGGTTCCATCTTGATACCTTTGAAAACCAGGAAAAGGATCTCGAAAATTCTAAAACTTAATGAGTTTTGGGTATGGAAATTGAGAGTTCATCTTATCCATTAAAACTAAGCTACTCGGATAACTATCAGCACCAAAGGTGCGCAAT
>SLKL01000466.1 GCA_007134625.1 Saprospiraceae bacterium | reverse complement strand
TTTTATAAAGTAGAAATTGGTTTAACCGTTTTTGACTTCTGGTTTCTGGCTGCTGGCAATTGGCTTCTCGTTTCTGGCTTCTGGCTTTTGGCTGCTGGCTTTTGGCTTCTCGTTTCTGGCTTCTGGCTACTTTGCAGGTTCAAGTTACGAGGTACGAGGTGCTATATTCGAGATTCAAGGTACGAGGTTCACTCTCGGTTCATAACCACCTTATGAACTTTTAACTTTCAAACTTTTCAATTTTTCTCGTTAGTCCATTCCATTACCTTACGAGACAGGCAATCTTCAATTTTTAATTAATTGTCAACTTTCAACTTTCAACTTTCAACTTTCAATTTTCAATTAAATAAATCCAATATACCCTCCGGTAACTCCATTTTAAGAACGAGGCCCTCATCATCCAAATGAACAATAAGATCAGGGTGAATAGGGATAAAGTACTGTTTTTTAGTCTCGGGATCGACAACAGTAGCAAGAATTTGACCTGCTACCTCATTTAGCTCGATGACATCCCCTACCCTTTTACCGGTCACGGTATCAATAAGGAGAAAACCTTCCAGCATCCTCAGGGGATCAGTTTGAACTTCATCTTTAACCAACTTGAAATCAGAATCCATGAAATAAAATGGACTACCACAAAGTATCTCAGCTTCTTCAGGCGTATTTACATCTTCAAGTGAAACAATAGGCGGATCCCCTCCCCTGACAGATTCAATTCTGTATGGCACTTTACTTCCGAAATTCAGGATAAAGACATATTGAGATTTTTTCAGCAAATGGAGAAAAACATCTTGCTCAACCGCAAGTTTGAGTTCACCTTTTCTACCATGAGTTTTCAGGACCTGTCCGCCTAAATGAAGTTTTTCTAATTTCCTAACTCCCATCAAATATTAATTAAAAATAGATGAGCGGATTAAACCACCTCCAACAATATCATCGCCTTCGTACATAACTGCGGATTGACCGGGAGCAATTCCCTTTACATTGGCTAGAAAATCAACCTTAACAAGGTCACCATCCATATGAATTTTACTTAATGTTCCCTGATCTCGATATCTGATTTTCGTTACCACTTCTAATTCAGTTTCAAGTGATGGATATTTCATGAAATTAAAATTCCCAACGAGCATACCATTTCGTATCATATCTTTTTCTCTACCGAGAATAACGGTATTTGTATCAGGAACAATTTCAGTAACATACATAGGCTCACCCAATGCGATACCAAGTCCTTTGCGCTGACCGACTGTAAAAAAAGGATATCCATTGTGCTGCCCCAGTACATTGCCTTCCTGATCGACGAAGGTTCCACCGGCAACACGTTCTTCAAGTCCATCCACATGCCTTTTGAGAAAGCCGCGATAATCATTATCCGGTACAAAGCAAATCTCATAACTTTCAGGCTTGCCGGCAAGTTCCTTGTAGCCCCTGTCGAAGGCCATTTGACGTACCTCAGTTTTTAGTAAATCACCCAATGGGAATGCAGATCTTTTTAAACACTCCTGACTTAAACCCCATAGCACATAGCTTTGATCTTTGGACAAATCCTTAGCCTTACGCACGAAGTACCGTCCATTCTCTTGCTTTATCCTGGCATAGTGTCCCGTGGCAATAAACTCACAATCAAGCGAATCGGCTCTTCTGAGTAAAGCTTCCCACTTGATATGGGTATTACACAAAACACACGGATTAGGTGTTCTTCCGGCTATGTATTCTTCTATAAAATTGTCGATAACATAATTTCCAAATTCATCTCTAATATCTACAATGAAGTGATGGAATCCATGATCAACAGCTACCTGCCTTGCATCATTTATAGAATCAAGGCTGCAGCAGCCGGTTTCCTTTTTTGTTCCGCCTGAAGTAGCATAATCCCAGGTCTTCATCGTTATTCCAATAACCTCATAACCTTGTTCATGTAGCAACAGCGCAGTCATAGTACTATCAATACCCCCACTCATTGCCACCAACACTCTTCCCTTTTTACTCATAATTCTGTTCTTGTAATTCTCTCTTTAATTTAGAAATGCAAAATTAGACCTTTTTGATTAAAAATTCATGTTCCAAAGCTGCTATTTCACTTTGATTATCAAGCCCATCCACAATACGATTAAAAACTATCATAATCATTACATAAAAAAAACGGCTTGAAAATGTTGTAATTTTGCAAGAGGTCGTATATTTGCAGTCGCTTAATAAAAGCGAGAGTAGCTCAGCTGGTAGAGCACGACCTTGCCAAGGTCGGGGTCGCGGGTTCGAATCCCGTCTCTCGCTCTTTTTTTTTGCTTCCCTGAATTTTTAGAATTGCCAAAAGTAAGGCTTCAATTATTCAGCCCGGGTGGTGGAATTGGTAGACACGCAGGACTTAAAATCCTGTGGCCTTTGGGTCGTGCGGGTTCAAGTCCCGCCCCGGGCACTTCCACAAACTAAAAAAAATGGAACCTGAAAACATCAGGCTCCATCATCAATCAAACCAATTTTATTTTACAATAAAATTTTATTTCTGTTTTGCCAAGCTGGCAATACTTTTCTCAAGATCACTTTTGCTTTCAATACCAAGAAAAAGATTTTCTCCGTCCTTCAGCTTTACATACAGACCTCTTGTCTCTCCAAAACCATAAGTTTTGCTATCTGTATTATAATAAATGTTCCAACCACTAAATCGGTTTTTAGCAGGAGTATCTACAACTCTATATTCTTCAATCTGATCCCAGTTAAGTTTTCTCTTTTTTGAATGCAAGGGATACAACTGATATCTAATCCCTTTTTTGGAAACCACTGTTACAAGCCTAATCCTGTAAATTAGATATATTACAGAAGCAGCAACAAAAGCGATTCCGGCAAAAACACCTACTGCTGACCAACTCGTAGCTTCAACAAATAGGAATTGCTCTAAAACCCTGTACATTGCCCCCACAATAATGAATCCAAGGAGCATATAAAACTCCCAGTTGCGAAACCTTCTCTCTTCTTTAAATTTTACTTTTCCCATGGCTTGAGGTTTTAAAAGTTAACATTAATTTAATATTGAATTTACGATAAGGTAACACAGCCATTTGAATAATGGTG
>SLKL01000182.1 GCA_007134625.1 Saprospiraceae bacterium | reverse complement strand
GGAAAAACTAGACCCTAAAAACGAGGCAATTCTCTTGAGACGTTTTGGAAAAAAAACTATGTCTAATCCATATATTTTAGAGAAGGTATAATCCATTATCTCTCATACCCCACACCATTCCACTTAATCACCTCATCACATTCCAAAACCAGATCGTGAACATTATTGGTTTTAGACTCCATCACGCCCACTCTTTTGGGAGTTGAAGGCACTTTATAGGTATCCCCGTTTGCAAAGTTAATTTGACATCCCATTCTGCCCCATCTTGACCAATATGTACAGGAAATGGTATCATTATGACCATCACCATTTAAATCATATTCGAGATATAAAGTCTCATCCTCTCTATCTTCAAACTCACTTGACCTGATTTCTGCGATAGCTGACAGTTTTTGGTCTTTTACAACTTCTATCAATTCAAAATCGTAATCCACCATCCGGAAAGTTTCCACTTTATTATAGCACATTGCTGTATTACCAAAACCCTCGTAAACAGACTCAACAATGAATTTGAATCCATTTGAGTTATTAATTATTTCAATTCCATCCCAGTCATAGCCGATGACTTCAGTCTTCCTAAAAACCACTCCATCATAGCTGAATATTTGATAGCTATCCGCACAACAATTGGCCCCACAGCCATAAACCTTTCTAACCAATACATCTTCATGCCCATTATTGTTAAAGTCAGCAATCTTTTCTATACGAAAACAGAACTTGACTCCTTTCCCAATAAGGGTATGCCGTTCTCCGGTCACCTTAGCAAATAATTCCTGATCATCAAAATTGTCATCATGGATGTAATGGTAGCTTATTTCGTCATGGTTTTTATCGCTGGCAAGTAAACCAAACACTATCCCAAAGAACAGCAAACCAGAGAGCAGAAGGAAATTAAAAATATTTTTCATTTTTAGGGTGCTTGAAATATTTCCCAAAAATAGCAATTGTAATGAACATCGGGTGATATTTTAAAAAATTCTCCGATTGGGACTACGGGCTTTTTTATCCCGCACCCTTGGCGCTTAAATTTTTCCCTTTTCTAACCCTTGGGCTGACACCCAAGCTTATTTATGGCGCACCTTTGGTGCTGATAGATATCTGAATAGATCAAAAAATAGCATAATAAAATACCCAGCTCCAAATCCCAAAACTTAAAGACCTTACTTCTTACTATACCTAGAAGTAACGCCTCCCACCCTAACCATTAAGGTTTTAAAACACCTTGAAGGTTTCCTCACACAAAACTCAATGCATAATAGAGATACCCGGAGATTCTTGCTTGCGCTGCAAACCTTGGTTCGGCAGGCTCACCAACCCTATTTCGATTCACCACCTTCTGTGGGAACAAGTATGCTCAATAACCATCAAGGTGCTTGAAGACCCTGAAGGTTAACCCGCCCGCACAACTCAGATTTAACTTGATTAGAACATCCCTATCCCACTCCCACAACTAAGAACCTTTTTCGTCTTATCAATTGAATTGGACACGGCGAGGATAGTTACCCCGCCTACTAAGTTTACCCCCTCCTACAGCCATTACCCCCCTTTACCAGCCATTACAGCTCGGTTCCATATATGCCGCACCCCTTCAGGGTGCATTATTTTTTCCCATCTTACGATGGCGGCCTATGGCCATCTTTAAGATGTATGAGCACTACAGGCTCAAAATATAACTATTTTACGGGGATATTTCAAAGGTTATTACAACAATCGTTGGTGCACCTACCTATCCGAAACAAGTAAGTGTAAGGACCACAGTAAATGGGGAGGAGCAGCTAACTTCAATTGTTAATTTTTCTCGTTATCCCACTCCATTCTATTCCGTGTCTTCAACGAGACAGGAAATTTTTATTTTCTTGCCCTGCGCCGAAGTGAGCATTTCGAATGCTCAATAACCTCCTGTCGAACTAAGCGGCGCCGAAGGGCGATGCCCTGAGCAACAGTCGAAGTGCGATGCCCTGAGCGTAACGTTAGTGGAGTCGAAGGGTCCATTTAAAACCTACCCCTCTGCAACCAATTTTTTATACTTGAACTTTTTACTTCCGACTTCCCCTAGTCTTTTTCTTCGGCTTTCTTCGTAATCAGAGTATCCACCTTCAAAGTAATACACTTGGGCATCACCCTCAAATGCCAGTATATGGGTTGCTACTCTATCTAAAAACCACCTGTCGTGAGAAATCACCACGGCACAACCAGGGAAGTTTTCAATAGCTTCCTCAAGGGCACGTAAAGTATTGACATCTATATCGTTAGTAGGCTCATCTAAAAGTAAAACATTGGCTTCTTGTTTTAAACACATAGCCAAGTGGAGTCTGTTTCTCTCTCCACCTGATAAAACACCACATTTCTTTTCCTGATCTGCGCCTGTGAAATTAAATCTTGCAAGATAAGCCCTGCTGTTGATTTCAGTATTGCCCAATTGGATAAAATCATTCCCGTCAGAGACAACTTCATAGACCGTTTTATCCGGGTGAATGTCTTCATGAGTTTGATCAACATAGCCAATCTTGACTGTTTCTCCAATTTCAATATTTCCCTTATCGGCTTTTTCCTGCCCCATTATCATCCTGAAAAGCGTAGTTTTACCGGCTCCGTTGGGTCCAATTATTCCTACAATACCTGCAGGTGGCAATTGAAAAGACAGATTTTCGATAAGTAAGCGATCACCATATCCTTTGTAAACACCTTCCGCATTAATTACATTATTCCCCAAACGTGGTCCCGACGGAATAAAGATTTCTAATTTTGCTTCTTTAGACTTGGCCTCCTCAGCAGCGAGTTTTTCGTAATTGCTCAACCTTGCTTTGGCTTTTGCTTGTCGCCCTTTGGGGTTCATTCGCACCCACTCCAACTCTCTTTGGAGTGCTTTCTGACGCTTACTTTCCTGTTTCTCTTCAGTTGCCAATCGCTTCTGCTTTTGCTCAAGCCATGAAGAATAATTCCCTTCCCATGGAATACCCTCTCCCCTGTCGAGTTCAAGTATCCAACCGGCTACATTATCAAGGAAATACCTATCGTGAGTTACTGCGATTACGGTTCCTTTATACCTTTCGAGGTGCTGCTCTAACCAATGCACGG
>SLKL01000048.1 GCA_007134625.1 Saprospiraceae bacterium | reverse complement strand
CTTCATGTGAAAAATCTGAAACCGTAATCATAAGTGACAATGAGCCTGTTTCTTCTTTTAATATTTCGAGAATAAAAATTGAAAATTACGTTCAGCGGATTTACATAGATATTATCGGTCGCGAACCGCTTGAAGAGGAAATGCTCAACAATGTTGAACGACTGCAGAATGACAGCCTGCGGAGGGAAACCCGAATGGATATCATCACCCATTTGATGACAGATGAAACTCCAAGAGATGGTGACGGTTCCTATAAAGCGGCTTTCGTACTCAATCTTTATAATCTGGCTAAAATTCGTTGTCTTGAGGGTGTAGCAGACAGTGAGATCAATCAGCGAATTGGGATCGCTTCATCCGGTGCTTTACGCGATTCTCTGGAGGGGAACTGGGATGGTTACTATCGCAGATTGGAAACCATACGCAAATATCAGGCAGTTCTGGATTCACGCCATCAGTTTTTTGATGGAAAAATAGGTTTCCACCAGATGTTTGGCGCCATGATTAATAATGGCATCTATGACATCATCAACATGAATACCTTCAATTTCGTAAGGGCTGCTTTTGATGAGCTGCTCTGGAGACTTCCTACTGAACAGGAGTTTGACGCCTCATTTTTTATGATAGAAAACGAAGAACCAAGACAACTTTTTGGCAAAATTGGCTCCAATAAAGAGGATTTTGTTGATATCCTCATACATTCCCCCGCTATGTTTGAGGGGCTGATTATATGGGCTTTTCAGATTTACCTCAATCGTGCCCCAAGCCCGGCAGAGATTATCACCTTTCTGCCCGACTTTTTGAGAGACAAAGACATCAATTATATTATTTCAGAAATTATGGTAACCGATGAATATGCTAACTTCAGATAAAATAGCTATCCTCGTACTAATGGTTTTTTCCCTGCAGTTTTTCAGCTCATGTACTGTGGAGGACAATTACCTATACGAAATCAAAGAACAGACGATACTGCCGGTAAACTCCGAAAAGGATAAGGACAAGTCCAATGTGCAGTATATTTCTATCCTTTACACCAATTTATTCAGAAAAGCCATGAGCCCCAACGATATGTTGGACGCATTGAGAGCTATTGAATCCATAGGGGACAAACAAGTGGCATTCGATATTCTGGTAAGCAAATATATGAACAGTGATGAAGTGGTTTTGCCAACCGAGGAGGAAATGCGGAAGGATCCTGAAAAGTTCATCAGAGATACCTATAAGAGATTTTTTGTGCGACAGCCTACACAGGCTGAATTGACCTGGATGATTAACTACATCAACAGCAGGCCGGAAGTCAATCCGGAACACTTTTACTTTGCATTTGCTACAAGCAACGAACATTTTCACTATTAAATAACCATCATTATCATGGAACGCAGGAAATTTATCAAACGCGCAGCACTGGCTACAGGAGGTCTAATCAGTATGCCATATATTTTACCATCTGGACTTTTACGGGCTCAGACTACTCCGCAACTTGCAGAGCACGTTGTATTCGTTCTTTTTGCAGGCGGTGTAAGGCAGCAGGAGGCCGTATTGCAACAATATCTGGCAGGTAGTCAAAATGAAAATATAGAGGGTAATATCATGTACAACATGCTGGTAGGTGATGCCCCCGAAGATAAAATCGCCTATGGACGCGATGATACACAAAATAATATCATCGGTGCCCACCCCATCGATCGGATTCTGGAAACCCCATTGGAGTTGCAAGGAACGCTTTTTCCAGAGGTGAGATTCGCAAGGGGCGGTGCCGGGCATTTCAATGGATTGTGCACTGGGGTTTCAGGGAATTATTACCCCACTCAGGGTTTGAGGAACAGACCGAGTGCTCCTACTATATTTGAGTACCTAAGAAGGCATGCCGGCTTTAAAGCCACCGATTGCTGGTTCGTAGGTCACGGGATAGGCGGTTCACGGCCTCTTTTGAATCACTCAGATCATCCGGACTACGGAAGGAGATATGGTGGTAATTTCCTGGCACCCCTTGTTACTTTTGGAGCGCCGGGTCAAAAACACTTCATGGATTTCAAAAATTATCACCCTGAAACGGATTGGGAGATTATTCGCGAAATCCGAAACTTCCTCAATAACAATTTCGTAGCTGAAGGTCTGGAGATTCCGCACCTTTATAATACCCCTGATGAGGAAAACCAAATCAGGGAGTTTGTACGCCACATGTTTGAAAAAGTCAAAACCAACAGTGTCATACTGCCACCGGTAAATGATAATCGCGATCTGAAAACTATCGGCTATGCGGTAGAGGTGTTGAGGTATTTTAAACCTAAACTTTTGGTTGTTGATCTCAGCGATATAGATGTGTGTCACTCTGATTTTACAGCCTATCTGAAAAACCTGCACAGGGGTGATCACGGTGTCGGTTTCCTATGGAGAGAAATACAAAGAATATCCGGAATGCAAGACAATACCACCATGATTGTGATGCCTGAACACGGTCGGGATATGGATCCGAATCCGATTCAGGATCTGAATGACTGGTATGCCTATGATCACTCCGCTGGAAATGAAAATACAAGAAGGATTTTTACCATGATGGCCGGTCCCGGTATTGATGCCAATCTCAAAATCGGTGGTCCGGATAATCCTATTGGTGATGCATCTGATATCACGCCCACCATAGCGGATATTTTTGGAATTAAACATCAGGTGGAAGCAGCAGGATTAATGGATGTCAATGCTCGTTCACTATTCGACAGAATGTAAAGGAGGAGAATTATGCAATTAAAATTCAGTGCTTTTGTGAAAAATAAGCTTACCACCTGGCCATTCTGGTTTCTGGTCATCATTTTGATGATTTCTTTTCAGGCTTGTGAAAAAGAAGACCCACCTGAAAATCCATTCGACAATGTGACAAGCACTCAGGATACAGTCCGTTTTGATCTGATAGATCCGGAACCGAATACCATAGCGGGTATTTTTATCGATATCCTACATCCCACTTGTGGAAACGTAGGTTGTCACGATGGTACCTTTGAACCAGATTTTAGAACATTGGAAAGTTCATACAACACTTTGGTCTATCAATTGCCGGTAAAAAACGATGGGAATTACACTTATCGGGT
>SLKL01000334.1 GCA_007134625.1 Saprospiraceae bacterium | reverse complement strand
AATAGATTATCTGACGGGAGGCCCCGCAGAATTGGGGAATTACATTGCTGCAAAAATGATAGAATTCGGTGATCAGGACGGATCCAATGAGGCAATGGATTACGCAAATCTATTTTATGAATCGGTTAATCCACCCCTAATAATGGATGAGTCAGGGAATCCTGACTTGATTGATATCAACAGATGGCAGCCATTAAACATCTCAGATGCGGTGGATCAGGCAGGAAACCCGGTTGAAGAAATACTGCCATTTTTAAGTCCGGAATGGGGAAACGTTCACCCGTTCTCACTAACAGAAGACAATGTAAACATTTATCATCGGGATGGAGATGAGTACAAAGTTTTTATGGATCCCGGTCCTCCAGTATTTCTGGATGAAAATCAACCGTGCTGTGAAAATGATCTCTTTAAGTCAGGTTTCCTGATGGTATCAGTTTGGCAATCCCATCTTGATCCTGCTGATACTACACGTTGGGATATATCGCCGGCATCATTCGGGAATATGGGACCATTACCTGATGATTGGTCAAATTATGAGGAGTACTACAATTATTTTGATGGAGGGGATAACAGTTCGGGTCATGCGGTAAACCCGGTAACCGGTCAACCATATGAACCTCAGATTGTCAAGCGGGCAGACTATGCAAGAATACTCGCAGAATTCTGGGCAGATGGCCCTGATTCAGAAACGCCTCCCGGGCATTGGTTTTCAATCTATAATTATGTCAGAGACCATCCTTTGTTTGAAAATAAGTGGATGGGAGAGGGTCCTGAATTGTCAAATCTGGAATATGACCTCAGGGCGTATTTGTTATTGGGTGGTGCTATGCACGATGCGGCCATAGCTGCCTGGAGCGTTAAGGGTTATTACGATTATATCAGACCGGTATCAGCGATCCGATATCTAGGTCAGTTGGGGCAATGCAGTGACCCCGATGACCTCAGTTATCATCCTATGGGTTTTCCCCTGATTCCAGGTTATGTTGAATTGGTGCGACACGGTGATGAACTCGAAGGTGAAAATCAGGAGAATGTAGGTAAGATTAAGCTTTTCACCTGGAGGGGGCCTGATTACATTGACGATCCCTTTACTGATGTGGCAGGTGTTGGTTGGATACTTGCAGAGGATTGGTGGCCCTACCAAAGACCATCTTTTGTGACCCCTCCATTTGCAGGCTTTGTTTCGGGTCATTCCACTTACTCAAGAGCAGCAGCTGAAGTGATGACACAAATGACCGGCACACCTTTTTTTCCTGGTGGTATGGGTGAATTTTATGCGCCGGCAAACCTTTTCCTTGAATTTGAAAATGGGCCATCTGAAGATATTTACCTGCAATGGGCTACTTACAGGGATGCTTCAGATCAAACAAGTCTTTCCAGAATATGGGGCGGCATACACCCTGCAGTTGACGATATTCCGGGAAGAATTATGGGTTACACGGTAGGAAGACAGGCAGTAAACTTTATGAATGAATTTCTGGAACTTCCACCACCATTGGTATCAAGTATTGATTTATCAACAGAAATCATCAATTTATCCAATGCTTCCGACACCTTTCAGATAACTATCCATTTTGACAGAAGAATGGATATCGAAGAAAAGCCTGATTTGAACTTAAAGGTAAATGGAATTGAATTGGACTTTATCCATTCTGAAGCTGGCAGCTGGGTGACTGACAGCAGTTTTCAAGTGGATGTTGTGGTAGATAGTATTGACTTTGTGGTTTCGAATCCGGATTTAATTATACGTAATACCAATTCCTGGACTATGATCCCATTACAGGATAGTACTCAACTGATTGAATTGCTTATTGATCTGGAGAGACCGGAGTTAACTGATTTGGCCACCAATTACCAATTGCTTAATATCATCAATACTGAAAATGAAAATCTAAGCCTGAGCTTATCTTTTAATGAAGTATGTCAGACAACAGAAAAACCGGAAATAACTTTTCCGGGTATATCCGGGGCAGATAGCATTTTTGTCTTAATTGACAGCCTTTCCACCTGGTCGAATGACTCTGTATTTATAGCGATTTATGATGTCATTTCCGGTGTTGAATTTACAGATTCAATTGACATTCAGATTGGGGGAGTTATGGATTTGGCAGGTAATGCTATGGAGAGTTTTTCAGTAGAAAACTTTCTCTTTCTGGACACCAAATCTCCGGACTTAGTTCGCTTAGAAACTGATCAATCAATCCTGAATATTTCCTCTATTGACAGCACAGTTTCTGTAGTTTTGGCCTTCAGTGAAAAGTGCAAAACAGAGGAAGAGCCGGTTATTTCATTTTTATCAGACGACGGTATTCAAATTGATTTTATAAAAATAGACTCTCTGTCAGCTTGGGAAAATGATTCTATATATTCAGCCCAATTCAATGTGAATGCAGAGGCGACCAATTTACAGTTTATAGGAATAGAAGTCAGTGGAGTTGAAGATCTCTCACAAAATGAAATGGAACTTCTGGTAATGGAAGATTTTATGATTATAGATTTGATCCGACCTGAATTGATGGATTTTTCTCTGAGTCATTCGCTTATCAATGTAAAAACTGCCGATGAGGACCTTTTTGAAATCAGTTTATTTTTCAACGAAGCCTGTGATACCACGGAACAGCCATTGATCGGTTTCCCCGGATTACAAGTTAGTGACTTTCTTGTATTTTCTGAGAGTCTATCCAACTGGCAATCTGATAGTACCTTTTTAGCCGTATTTGAAATCAGTAGTGAAGAAATAGAGGTGTCGGATATAGCTTTAAGTGTCGATGAGACAAGGGATATTGCCGGTAATGAGTTAGTTACATTGGAAATTCCTGCTTTGTTTTCTATAGATACACGACCACCTGGCTTAGTTTCTGTAACTGCAAATATCAACGCCATTGAAACTGAAGATATCGGAGAAGGGAGATTAATAGTGACTGCCATTTTCGATGAAACAATGAATACCTCCTCTGACGTTTCTCTTGAGTGGGTTTATTCCAATATGACCATGGAGGAACCTTTAATTCTGAATAGCCAATTGAGTGAATGGGAAGATAATATGACCTGGGTCGCTGTTTACGATGTTCAGGAAATTGATTT
>SLKL01000231.1 GCA_007134625.1 Saprospiraceae bacterium | reverse complement strand
TATTCTTGGCTTTGAACTGCAAGTTTATAAGAATTGCTAAAACTCAGACAGGTAAGTGGCTCTTATCGGCTACAACTTTGAATGGATCCTCAAAAAAATCAAGAAGGTCCGATTTCCCTAATACGGGGAAAGTTAGTATTTATGGGAAAAAATTAGTCATTCTCCTTAATTTTATTTTCCATTTTTTTAATATCACATAATTGGACACCCAAAACTAAAAAGTAAGTGAACTTGATTCATAATTTTTTACTACCCCGTAAACTACAAGACATTTACAAAACTTAAAGATTTTTAGCAAAGGTGATGTGCTTTAATCTTTCTTCTTTGGGACTGGAAGAGTCAATTGGATTAGAAATGTATGTAGCCACAAAATTTTACATTGTAGCCATTAAAAATCGGTGAAATTTCCTTGGCTCGGCCTCAGACGTAGGCCCATCCCGTCACCTTTAATTCCTAAAAAGACTAGACGGGATTCACCACCAAAAAAAATCAAAGGAGAATGCATGATTTAAGAATCAGGAAAAATAATATTATAATACAATGGTCTTTCGATATTAGTTATGCACCACATACAATAGAATTACAAAGCCCTCAACTTATTCGATATACACAAATCGGATATTGTCCTCATTTAGTCTCACTCTAAGCCATCGCTCAAAAGTATCTTTCCGTTCCATTGGACCATCGGAGGTATTGACCAGGGCAGTGGTAATCCTTTCCGGAGGTAGTTCCTCATCTTCATGGATGGTCATGCGTCCGAGAGAAAAGCCACTAACTTCAGGATATTGAATAACCAATTCTCTGAACACTTCTCTGGATAATTCATCTAGTCGGTTAAAATCTTGGAGAAGCGTTTGCAATTCCTGAATCTGATTGTCTTTTTCCTGGATTAAATTTTCATTTCGCCTGAAAAGTTCATCCATTATATCTGACCTTAGACTTGCCGATAAAATTTCAGCTCGTAAGTCATCCATCCCAATTCCTTGTCCATCACTCTGGTTAATGATTAATCTGGTGTTGCGCAGTCCATATCTCTCCATTCTACCTTTTAATACCTCAATCAATTCAGGATTAAGCGGCTCTCCAAAAAGGGTTAGGTCAATAATGGATGTATCTCTGGGTTTATAAATTATCTGACGGTTGATTACCCGTGTCTGCTCGAAGTCAAAATTTTCAGTCACAAAGTTCACGGAACTTGTAGTAAAAAAGCTACGCATGGTAACTCTGTATGCAATAAAAATAGATGGTATAATAGTAATGATGACAAAAAAGGTAATGTACCATTTTACTCTTTTCTCACGAGCAGCATCAACAAAAGCTTTTTTGGGGTATTTCAAATACCTTACAGTGATTAAAGTCGCTAAACTTATGAAAATACTGTTTAATAAAAACAGATACAATGCCCCAAATAAAAATTTCGGGTCCATAGTAGCCAAACCAAAACCTGCAGTACACAATGGAGGCATTAGAGCTGTAGCAATCGCAACACCCGGGATAGCAGTACCGCCCTTATCTTTTCGCGAATAGGCGACTATACCTGCAAAACCTCCAAATAAGGCAATAAAGGCATCAAAAATAGTAGGTGTTGTCCTCGCAAGGAGTTCCGATTGAGCTTCCGATAAAGGAGTGATATAAAAATAAATTGCTGATGCCACCACAGCAAAAGAAACCATCTCCCCAAAATTGATCACCGACTTCTTGATGAGTCGAAGGTCATTAATTCCAACCCCCAGCCCTATTCCCATAATGGGACCCAATAAGGGAGAAATTAACATGGCTCCAATTACCACCGGAGTAGAATTGATATTTAAACCCACTGAGCAAACCAAAACGGAGAAAATCAGAATCCACAAATTGGTCCCCTTAAAAACCACACTTTTTTCTATCTGCTGTATAGTTTCCGTGGCATCTGCCTCAGTATCCGTTTCCAGATGCATAAGACCTATAGCATAATGCCAAAACTCTTTAAGCGTACTAATAAGCCTTTGAGAAATATTCTCATTTTGCATGCCGCCGGGTTCTTTATCTTCCATATTTCGGAAATTGAAATAGCTTTTGGATAAATTATTACCACAAATATACATTAAAAAAGGGGGCAAGTATGCTTGCCCCCTTTTTTGATAGAAATTATTTTATTAATCTAATCGTACAAAACGTTCAGAGGTAATTATGCTATCACCTACTATAGAAAGCTGATACATTCCTACAGGAAGATCATGCACTCCGATAGTTTCCATTTGCTTATCAGCGGAAACATTGACAGCTCTCGAATATAATTGCTTTCCTCGCAAATCAGTAATAACTATTTCAACAAATTGATTACCCATACCCTCAAGTAATACATTTAAGCGATCATTTGTGGGATTGGGAAACAATTTCAATCCGGGTCTAGTTAGGCTTACTCCCTCAGTTGTCACTCCTAATTGAGGCTCAACTATAGTGCCTCTACCTGAAGCAAATGCAGATGCAACTACCTCATCATCAACAAGTACTTTTACCTCGGACTGATAGTTCACTGCATCAAAAAGTTCAAGATCGTCAATATACCAACCTACAGCTGCATTATTATCATCTGATCCAAATCTAAACTCGAGAAACAAATCATCACCTAAAAAATCTGACATGTCGACATAGGTCTGTTTCCAGCCACCACTACTACCTGAAAATGCATCGAGGTTGCCCTGAGAAAAGGTATTTCCTGCTATCCGATTGGGATATTCATTTCTGAACATAGCATAACCCAGATCTATATAAGACTCAAGTCCATCATTACTCACACGAATCAGTCCTCCATCTGTTCCAGGCTCAGTATCATAATTGTGCGCAAATCTCAAAACAGGAAAAGAACCCTGTATTTCTAAAGGTGTTAAATAGGTCAACGTTTGATCATTATTCGTAGCTGTATTAGGCACAAACCAAGCTTTTTCACCTGAAAAAGTATTGGTTTCAATTAGCGTAAATGGATTAGAACCAACAGTAGAACCTTGCAACCACCTAAAAATAGCGTCCTCCTCATTGTCTTCGATTAATTGCAAACTAGAAATCATAGTTGGGTCTGAATTCAATTGATAATTGAATATCACCTCC
>SLKL01000107.1 GCA_007134625.1 Saprospiraceae bacterium | reverse complement strand
TTTTTTTAGTTTATCTGCTGAGCTTAATGATAATACCTCCCCTTTCTTTTTCTCTTTTTGAAAAATGCTGTAAGTCATTCCCTCTCCCGATATCATATGAGAAAAAAAGCGAAAAAATGGGATTCCTTGCATTTCGGTGTAATGAATATTCCAGGCCAAAGGGGGAGCCACCTTAAGGGGTTCGAGATTGTAGGAATTTGAAAGCTTTTTTACTACACCTTCATTTTCAATATTATTCATGGTGCAGTTGCAGTAAATCATGATCCCTCCCGGCTTTAAGAGTTCCCAACTGTCTTGCAGGATTTTAGATTGCCTTTCAGCGTTGATTTTAACGAGATCTGGGTTCCAGGCTTTTCTTGCTGCCTCGCTTTTTCGAAACATACCCTCTCCTGAGCAGGGTGCATCCACAACCAACAGATCAAAAACTTCACCGCATTTTTTCAAATCAGCGGTCTCCATTCTACTGTTGAGGACATTGAGAAAACCCCATTTGGTCAGGTTGTCCCTTAGAACTGCATTCCTTTTTGGTACAATTTCATTGGATAGCAATAGGCCTTTTCCGTCGAGAAAGTCAAGGATAATGGTTGATTTTCCTCCGGGAGCTGCACACAAATCACCGATAATTGGGTTTTCTGGCAATACTGATCTCACCTCTTCCAATAGATAGGCTAAAAACATTGCAGAAGGATCTTGCACATAGTAGGCTCCGCTGTGAAAAAAAGGATCAGGACTAAAGTGAGGACGCTGTGTTAATCTGAAACCTTTTGGATGCCACAATATAGGAAATTGCTCTATTTTGGAAAAAGGGTTAAAACCTTTGGCAGGATGTAACCTGATTGCAGTAACTGCATCATGAGACAATGAATTGCGAAAGTCATTTACTTCATTTTGGGGAAGCAATCCTTTCAAACCTTCCCAGAATTCAACTTGTATTTGATCAACTATTTTAGATTCCATTTAACAAATTTAGTGCTTAGAGTTAATACTATCAGTGGGCTGACAAGAAATAGTAGATTTCTTTTTTAACATACTTCCTAATTACAATCTAAATATTTGTAAATTAGGATGAAATAACTGGTCGGTGGTAAAGTCTTCCTAGATTTTTTCAGATTGGCATTTTTTATATATTAAAAAGCTTTATGTTTGCACTGTTTTTTAGTTTCAACTTAAACATTACCGCCGTGAAGACTTACCTTGATTTATTGGAAAAAATACTTGATGAAGGAGGGGAGAAGGACGACAGAACAGGAACTGGTACATTAAGTATCTTTGGTTATCAGATGCAGTTTGATCTTAGCGAGGGTTTTCCAATGCTTACCACCAAAAAAGTGCATTTTAAATCAGTAGTTCATGAGTTGCTGTGGTTCTTGAAAGGGGATACCAATATAAAATACCTTCAGGATAATGGTGTCAGAATCTGGAACGAGTGGGCAGATGAAAATGGTGACTTAGGTCCGGTTTATGGAAAACAGTGGAGGTCATGGGAAAAGCCAAATGGTGAAAATGTTGATCAGATAAAATATGTTATAGATGAAATAAAGAACAATCCAAAGTCCCGACGATTGGTAGTAAATGCCTGGAATGCCGGAGAATTAGGGGAGATGGCACTTACTCCTTGTCATTGTTTATTTCAGTTTTATGTTAGAGATGGAAAGCTGAGTTGTCAGCTCTATCAAAGATCTGCGGATGTATTTCTGGGCGTACCGTTCAACATCGCCTCTTACAGCCTTCTCACACATATGATCGCACAAGTTTGCGATCTTCAACCCGGTCATTTTGTGCATACCTTTGGTGATGTACATTTATATTCTAACCATATGGAACAAGCAAAATTACAACTCAGCAGAAAGCCTGGTAAGCTTCCGCAAATCAAATTGAATGAAAAAATAAAAAATATAGATGATTTTAAATATGAAGATATAGAATTGATAGATTATCATCCTGCTCCTGCAATTAAGGCGGTTGTAGCCGTTTGATCAATTTAGAATAAATCTAAATAATTCGATATATTTCATATCTATTGTTAATAATTGGTTATTGAACTATTTTTGCCGGCAATATTGATTTCGACTTAAGAAATCCATTTGTGTGCGATTTAAACTATTTGAATAATATGAAAATAAATTGGCTCAATTCGTCTGTTTTGGTCCTTCTTTTTTTGCTAATCCATCCATTTTCTGCTTTTTCTGAAGAATTAAATCTGGATGAAGGAAGGGATTTGTTTAGAACCAATTGTGCGGCCTGTCACAACAGAAACATGGTTGATGATCTTACAGGTCCGGCTTTAGGTGGTGTCCAGGATAAATGGGGTGACTTTCCTATTGAGGATTTACGTCATTTTATCAGGTATTCTCAGAGGTCTATTCAAGAAGGGCATCCAAGGGCTGTAGAAATCTGGAATGAGTGGCAGCCTGCTATTATGAATAACTTTCCTAATCTTACTGATCAGGAGATAGATAATATACTTGCTTATATTGATGGGGTTTATACCGGTACTTATGGACCGACCAGAGTAGCAACGGATGCTACCGGGGTAGTTGAGGATGATACAGATAACACTTTTCTGTTGATTTCATTGATTGTTATCCTTTCCCTCTTAGCTGTAGTTTTGGCAAGAATTGCCAATGTTTTACGATCTATTCATATTGCAAGAGAAACCAATAGGGTGCCCAAACCTGGATCCTTTGCAAGTATTCTTACCAGCAAGACAGTTGTTGGTTTAGTTTTGCTGACACTAATCATAATAGGTGGTTACACTACAGTAAATAATGCCATCGACCTCGGACGTCAACAGGGATATGCTCCACAGCAACCTGTTAAGTTTTCCCATGCCGTGCATGCCGGAATACACGAAATTGATTGTCAGTATTGTCACTCTGCAGCACGGAAAAGTAAGCAAGCACTAATTCCGCCAACATCTACTTGTATGAATTGTCACGTGGCGATCAAAAAGGGTTCAGAATACGGCACAGCGGAACTTGCAAAGGTTTTCGCTTCTATCGGTTACGATCCGATCAATGATGTATATCTCGAGGATTACGAAAAAATGCCTATGGAAGAAATTGAGGCTATTTATCGCGAATGGATAGAAACAGAGTATGTCAGAGACCAAGGGCTGGATTATCTTGATGAATCCGGGAGATTGGAATCTGAGCGCCAATGGAATGAAGTTGTAGCAAGTCTTACACATGAGCACAGAGATCATGTTGCAGGACCAATTGAGTGGGTTAGAATTCACAATCTACCTGATCACGTATATTTTAACCATGCTCAGCACGTAACTGCTGGTAATGTTGATTGTCAGACTTGTCATGGTAAAGTTGAAGAAATGGAAGTGCTAGCGCAGTATTCTACGCTGTCAATGGGATGGTGCATTAATTGCCACAGACAAACCGAGGTTCAAGGATTTACAAATGATAATGAGTATTACTTGCAAGCGTACAGGAAATATCACGATGCTCTACGAGCCGGAGATATGAATAGAGTTACTGTTGAAGATATTGGTGGTTTAAGCTGCCAGACATGTCATTATTAATATTATTGAAATAAGCTTTTTAAAGTCATTATAAAATGAAGGAAACGAAGACAGATTTTTGGGTAGGAACTGAAGATGTCAATAATCCTGATCAACTTAGAGCAGACTCATCACAGGAGTTCTTTGAGTCTCCCGTTCTTAACGAAATGACCAAAGAGGAGGAAGACGCCCCAACCGCATCGAGAAGAGATTTTCTCAAATATTTGGGATTTGGACTTGGAGCAGCAACGATCGCTGCCGGTTGTGAAGCACCTGTAAGACGTGCCTTGCCTCATCTTGTTCAGCCTGATGCCATTGTACCGGGTATCGCAACTTATTACTCCAGCAACTTTGTAAAGGGTAGTGATTTTTGTCCGGTCATTGTTAAAACAAGAGAGGGAAGACCAATAAAAATTGAAGGGAATACACTTTCCTCTTATGCTAATGGTGGAACTTCTGCAAGAGCACAGGCATCAGTTCTTGAGTTGTATGATACTTCAAGATTGAGATACCCCGGCAAAATCAAAGCCGAGGGTGGTATGGATAAAATGAGTTGGGATGAGATAGATGAAGAAATTGGCAGTAAACTAACTGCTGAATCGAGAATTGCTATTTTATCACCAAGTATTAACAGTCCATCTACTTTAAAAGCAATTGAAAAGTTCTCTGAGAAATTTTCTAATACCCGACATGTTGAATACGATCCCGTATCATCGGCTGCTTTATTGGATGCACATAATGATGCTTTTGGCAGTAGAGCCATTCCTTCATATCATTTTGATAAGGCAAAAGTAATTGTCAGTGTAGGAGCTGACTTTTTGGGGACCTGGATTTCTCCTGTTCAGTTTGCTAATCAATGGTCTAAAAACAGGAAGATCAAGGATGTGAAAAATGCTGAAATGAGCAGGGTGATTGTTGCTGAAGGACATTTTTCACTAACTGGAGCGAGTGCAGATAACAGAGTCATTATAAGACCTTCTGAGTATGGATTGGCTATAGCTACTTTGCACAATGAAGTAGCTTCCATGTTAAATGCAGGAGGACAAATAAATGTATCGGGTTCATTTTTGAATCCAAAAGCGGAGAAAGGTTTGAAAAGAGCAGCTCTTCACCTTGTGGAGGCTCACAGAAATGGGGAAGGTACTTTAGTAGTTTCAGGTTCTAATAATGTTGCAGAGCAAGCTGCTGTTGTTCGTTTGAATCAAATGTTGGAGAATTATGGCAATACATTGGATATCAGTAAGCCTTTATATCTTAAAAAGGGGTCAGATAAAGATATTTTGACACTCTTAAACGATATGCAATCAGGTGAGGTGGATGCCTTGATCATCATGGATGATTGCAATCCACTGTATGACCTTCCGGAGGCCGATGATTTCAGACAGGCCATGGACAGAGTTGAGGTGAGAATTTCTACTTCGACTGTACCGAATGAAACCTTGGCAGCATGTACTTATGCTTGTCCTTCTCACCATCTATTGGAGTCATGGGGCGATGTTCAACCAATGAAGGGATATTTTGGTTTAATTCAGCCCACGATACATCCCCTTTTTGATACGCGTGAAAAAGAAGAGACCCTTTTAAAGTGGTCTGATGCATTACCTGAGCAAAATGGAATGGGGAGACCTTATTTTCATTTTATCAGAAAGAACTGGGAAGAAAATGTTTTTCCTGAACAAAGCAGATTTGCTGCTTTTCAGCGTTTTTGGGATTTCTCTCTTCACAATGGTTTTACTATGATTGAGGGAGAGGATGAGGACATCAATAGTAATGAACCCATTGATGTTTCAGGTATGTCCGGCAGATTTTCAAGACCATCCGCAGCAGATACTGAAGTGAGTTTCTATGAGACCGTTCATTTGGGAGCAGGACAATATGTTAATAATCCATGGCTTCAGGAGATGCCGGATCCCTTATTAAGAACTGTTTGGGATAGTTGCTTGTCAATTAGCTTAAAGTGGGACGGTCGCAACAGAATAGATGGTTTTAAGAAGCTGAAAGATGGAGATAAAGTGGAGTTGACGTTAGGAGATAATTCTTATGAGGTGCCCGTAGTAACTCAGTTTGGTATTTACGAAGGACAACTTGCATTTCCATTGGGTTATGGTCGTGAACTAACCGGACCAGCGGGTAGCGAGGTCGGAGTTAATGCCTTTGCAAATCTATGGAGGAATGATGACGGGAATTTGCAGTATTATGCAAGTAGAGTTTCCATATCTGATAGTAAGGGGGAAGACAGAACTTTTGCTTCGGTACAGTATCACCATACATTCGGAGTAAAAGACAAAGACCCAAATACAGGTGACATTATTAATGTTGATGAACAGGCAATTGTCGATCTTGGTGCAGGATTCCAGGGAGCATTAGAAAGAAGAACTATCATCAGACATGCCAATCTTCCTACTCTTGACGAATCAGTTGAGAGTTTGAGAAAGGAGAGAGAGTTTGCTCAGAAATTAAATTCTGCGGGATTGTACCCCGGACATGATGATCTTTATGCAAATGGTCACCACTGGGGAATGACAGTTGATATGTCTGCCTGTATTGGTTGTGGTGCTTGCCAAATTGCATGTATTGCGGAAAACAATGTACCGATAGTCGGTAAGAATAATGTTCGCAGACATCAGGAAATGACCTGGTTGAGAATTGATAGATACTATTACGGAGATTTTGACAATCCCAATGTCGTTTATCAACCCATGATGTGTCAGCACTGCGACAATGCTCCTTGCGAGAATGTTTGTCCTGTTGGTGCGACCAACCACAGTCCTGAGGGATTGAATCAAATGACCTACAATAGATGTATTGGTACCCGTTATTGCGCAAACAACTGTCCTTATAAAGTGAGGAGGTTCAACTGGGCGGATTACACCACTGCAGACTTGTGGGCTATGAATGAAAACAATCCATTTGGTACCGACACTCCATTTTATGCTGAGAATCTAACTCGTATGGTGTTGAATCCGGACGTAACAGTCAGGTCAAGAGGTGTTATAGAAAAATGTAGTTTCTGTGTTCAGAGAATTCAGGAAGGAAAACTTAAGGCAAGAACTGAGCGCCGTGCATTAAGGGATGGAGATGTAAAAACAGCTTGTGTTACTGCTTGTCCTACCGGAGCGATTCAGTTTGGCGACATGAATGACAAGCAAAGTAAAGTAAGTGTAAATAAAGAAAGTCCTCTTAACTTTTATGTTCTTGAGGAAGTCAACCTGCTTTCATCTGTCGGTTATTTGATGAAGGTGGTTAATAAAGATGAAGAAATAAATAAGGAAGCCTAAACTTTTAAATAAATCAAATTTATGGGTTCAATTGTATCTCCAATCAGGGAACCGTTAGTTACCGGGAATAAAACATATAACCAGATTACAGAGGATATATGTGCTCCAACAGAGAGAGCTCCCAGTATTTCTTGGGTAATTGCTTTTTCGGTAGCTAATGCTTTGGCTGCGGTATTCTTGTTCACCAGTGCGTGGACTATTTGGCAGGGTGTAGGTACCTGGGATCTTAATAGAACAATCGGTTGGGGATGGGATATCACCAACTTCGTTTGGTGGATTGGTATCGGTCACGCCGGAACATTGATTTCTGCAATCCTCCTGCTCTTTAGACAAAAATGGCGTACGGGTGTTAACCGTGCAGCTGAGGCCATGACGATTTTTGCGGTTGCAGTAGCCGGTCAATTCCCTCTAATTCACATGGGTAGGGCATGGTTCGCATTTTTTGTTTTTCCATACCCAAATACCAGAGGTCCATTATGGGTGAACTTTAACTCACCCCTATTATGGGACGTTTTTGCAATTTCAACTTATGCTACAGTCTCTGTCTTATTCTGGTATGTTGGTTTGATTCCTGACTTAGCAACCGTAAGAGATAGAGCACGCGGATTCAGAAAGAAAATCTATGGAATATTTTCATTTGGTTGGACAGGGTCTGCTAAACACTGGCAAAGATGGGAATCATTGTCTTTGATTCTTGCCGGTCTTGCAACTCCTCTGGTATTATCAGTTCACACCATAGTAAGTTTTGACTTTGCGACTTCTGTAATTCCGGGATGGCATACTACTATTTTCCCTCCCTATTTTGTGGCAGGTGCGATCTTTTCAGGTTTTGCAATGGTGCAAACACTTATGATCATAACGCGTTATGTGCTAAAACTTCAGGATTATATTACTATAGCCCATATTGAATCCATGAATAAGGTTATACTTTTGACGGGGACGATGGTTGGTGTAGCTTATCTTACAGAAATTTTTGTGGCTTGGTATAGTGGTTATATTTATGAGCAGTTCGCATTCTTTAACCGGGCTTTCGGTCCGTATTGGTTTGCATATTGGGCAATGATGACTTGTAACCTTGTTTCTCCGCAGATTTTCTGGTTTAAGAAAATGAGACGAAACCTCTACGTTACCTTCATTATGTCAATATTCGTAAATATTGGAATGTGGTATGAGCGTTTCGTGATTATTGCAACTACCCTGGCAAGAGATTATCTTCCTTCAAGTTGGTCACTATATTCACCAACATGGGTAGAGATTGGTATTTTTATTGGTTCTATTGGAGTATTTTTTACGCTGTTTTTAGTTTTCGTAAGGGTTGCACCCGTGGTAGCTATTGCGGAAATCAAGCACATATTGAAATCCAGTGGTGATCAATATCTTGAGAAGCAGAAAGAATATGTTCAAAAACAACAATTTTCTGAAAAGAATTAATAACATATAAGTTAAAAAGAAATGGCAAATTCTAAGAATGTACTTTTTGGTTTGTATAACGATGATGACATCCTCATCGACGCTATTAAGGCTGCACGAAACCAGAAATTAGACATAATGGATGTTTTTACACCATTCCCGGTGCATGGACTAGATCCGGCATTAGGTTTGGCAGAGTCCAGGATACATATTGCAGGTTTTGTATTTGGTTTAATTGGCTTTATTACAGCTATGGGATTTATGAGTTGGATTTCCGTTTCGGACTGGCCCATCATTTACGGTGGTAAACCTTATTGGCCTGTACTATCATTCATACCGATTACTTTCGAGTTGACTGTTTTGTTCTCCGCGGTGGGTATGGTTATTGTGTTTTTTACCATTTGTGGTCTTGGCCCCGGTGTGACAGCTAAAGTTTTAGATCCACGAATTACCGATGATATGTTCTGTATTGCTTTTGATGTGAGTAATATGGAAGAAAATGAGAAAGCCGGTCTTCAAAAGTTCTTTGAAGAAACAGGTGCTTCAGAAATCAATCAAAAAACTATTTGAAAAATTCAGAGATGAGAAATATACTTTTTTATTTCCTTTTTATTGCTCTTTTGTTCTCCTCTTGCAGAACTGGAGCTGACGGCGATTTCCCGGGTAGGGAGTTTATTCCGGAAATGGCTCACAGTATTAGTTTTCAGCCAAATCTTTACAACTATTACCATTTGAATACATGGGGAGGTGAGGCTGAGTATTATGGTTTTACTTTGCCACGTACTCCGGTGGAGGGTACACTACCTATTGGTCAGGCTGGTCTTTACAAAGCAATTGATGATGCAGAAGCTGCTGATATAGCAGCGAGATTGCAGGGATTTAGTATGAGCGGTTCTGTTCCCTACTATTATGAGGATACTGAAGAAGATCGTCAAAGAGCTATGGAAGAAATAATTGATAACCCTTTTCCCATAACTACTGCTGGTTTAGCTAAAGGGAAAAAGCTATACGATATATACTGCGGTATTTGTCACGGAGATAAAGCTGACGGAAATGGATATATAGTTAGAGAGGATGGAGGTGTTTATCCTGCCCAACCTACAAACTTACTTACACAAGAGTTTATTGAGGCTTCCAATGGTAGGTTTTATCACAGTATTATGCGTGGTAGAAATGTTATGGGTGCATACAACGATAAATTGAGTTTCGAGGAGCGGTGGCAGGTAATTCATTACATACGATCTTTACAGGCTGAAGAAATGGGGGTGGTTTATAATGAAGATGAAAATACTTTAAATGAAATAGATGTTCCCGGTGCAATTTGGTTGCAGTAACTCTTCGGGAAAAGGATAACTAACAGTTTTTTTGAACAAGAATAAAAATTAATAAATGCAAAGCTTTTCATTTGCTTCGGGAGAACGTAAATTTTTCGGAATTTGCATGATCATTGGGGTGATTAGTCTAATCATTACCTATCTGACTGATGACCCACTGAATAGTCGATTCTGGTCCAGTATTCTTATTAATGCTTCATTCTTTACCGGAATTGCCTTTATAACCCTTTTCTTTTATGCTGCAAAGATCCTAACATACGCAGGATGGCATGCTCAGTTTAAGAGGGTTATGGAATCGTTTTATATGTTTCTGGGTATTGGATTGATTTTTATGGTGGTAATTGGTCTTGGTACAGTATTTGGTTTTCACAGCTTATATGAGTGGAACAATGAAATGCTTGTAGCCACAGATGTAATTATTCAAAATAAAAGCGCATTTCTGAATCCCATGTGGTATATGTTTGCAACGGTTGTTTTTGGTGCTTCATGGTTTTTTGTAGCAAGACAGCTCAGAACACTTTCTCTTAAGGAAGATAAAGAAGGCGACATTGAATTTAGAGTACATAAAAGAATGAAAGTCTGGGCAGCTATCATGCTCCCCCTTGGTGGTTTTACTTCTGCTGCTGCGATCTGGCTTTGGTTAATGTCCCTTGACGCACACTGGTACAGTACTCTTTATGGATGGTACACCGGTTCAAGCTGGTTGGTTGCTTCTGTTGCATTTTTAATACTTACTATCATATATCTGAAAGAGCGAGGATATTACCCAAAAGTAACTGATGAACACTTTCACGATCTAGGTAAATATCTATTTGCATTTAGTGTCTTTTGGGCTTATCTGTGGTTTTCACAATATATGTTGATATGGTATGCCAACATTGGTGAAGCAACAGTTTACTATCAGACAAGACTCGAGCATTATTCGGTTATCTTTTATGCCAATATTGCCATTAACTTCCTCTTGCCTTTTTTCGTTTTACTGAGAAATGACACCAAAAGGAAGAAAGGAACGCTTATTTTTGTTTCTATATTCGTAATCATTGGTCATTGGTTGGATAAATTCTTAATGGTCATGCCGGGTGTTGATTACACAACGAACAAAATTTTATCTGCTACTAATCCAGAAGCAGCGGCTGAATTTTCAAGATTAACAATACCTGGATTTCTGGAGATTGGAGTTTTTATCGGATTTATTGGTCTGTTTGGTTACATTGTCTTTACCTCACTAAGTAAAGCACCACTCGTAGCGACTAAGGATCCCTATCTTGAAGAAAGTCTTCATCACCACGTGGTGTAAGTCAAAAATATTTAAATAACAATTAAAGAGATCATATAATGGTTTTATTGCTAACTTTTCTTTGTCTGGTTCTACTGGTAATCGTTGTCATTCAAATTGGCAGGGTCAGCGAAATGGCTGGGCTTATCAGGGGTGAAGAAGATGTACAGAACGATAGTAACTACTGGAATTCCAGAATGGGTATGGTTTTTATGGTGCTATTCCTTTTTGCTACCATTGCTTCAGCCTATTATTACAAAAACTACATGTTGGGTTATGGTCCGCATGAAGCTGCTTCTTTGCATGGTGTTGCCATGGATCAACTATTTAATGTAACTTTATTTTTTACAGGGATTGTTTTTGTTGTTACTCAAATAATTCTTTTCTGGTTTGCTTACAAATACCGCGGGGTAGAGGGTAGAAAAGCCTTGCACATATCTCATGACAATAGACTGGAGCTTGTTTGGACTGCCATTCCGGCTGTGGTTATGGCGATATTGGTAATTTTTGGTTTAAATACCTGGAATGAAATAATGCAGGACGTAGATCCGGATGAGGATTATGTTGAATTTGAAATGACAGGTTATCAATTTGGATGGATAGCGCGATACCCAGGTTCTGATGGAGTATTGGGTACAAGGGATTATCGCCAGACAAGTGGGATAAATCCTCTAGGTCAGGTTTGGGAAGATCCGGCAAATCACGATGATATTCATGCCAATGAAATTGTTTTGCCGGTAAATAGAAAAGTAAAAGTCAGGTTGACTGCCAGAGATGTTCTTCATAGTTTCTTCTTACCACACTTTAGGGTTAAAATGGACTGTGTACCGGGAACACCTACTTTCTTTGTATTTACACCAACAGTAACAACCGAAGAGTACCGTCAGAACCTAAGTAGATACCCTGAATATCAGGTGCGTGAGGATCCTGATGACCCTACAAGTCGTATGCTTTGGGAAGCTTTCAACTATGAATTGGCGTGCGCTGAGTTGTGTGGTACCGGTCATGCAAGTATGAGAATGATAGTTAGAGTTGTGGAGGAGCATGAATATGAGCAATGGTTGGAATCTCAATCTTCTTATTATCTTACTTCAATTCGTGGTGGTGATCAGGATCCATTCA
>SLKL01000090.1 GCA_007134625.1 Saprospiraceae bacterium | reverse complement strand
CTCGTTTCCAATTCCTAATGGATCAGGAAATCCGGAAGCCCGCTCAGAGTAATTTACAAATTTTGGCCAACCGTGAGTGAGCATCATACCACCAAATGCCAGTCTGGCAATTAACAAAGTCAAATTATAGCCCAATTCAGATGGCTTCTTCAGCAAAAAGTTTTTTAATGAGTTCATGATTTCTATTTATTTAGTTAAAATTTTATTCCAAATGTAAAATAAGCTGATGCATCTCTTATTTCCCCAAAAGCTGATTCATTTTGATAGATGTCAGTCAGGGCTCTTCTTGAAGTGAATCCAAAATGGAATCGTGATATTTCGACGCCGAATCCAATATTATACCCCCACTCTGTTTCATTAAATACCTCATCATAATCCATGGAGATATCACCGGCTTTCCCGCCAAAATTATACCTGAAGTACGGACCGGCAAGAACAAAAACTCTCGCATCAGTTCCTTCAGTAAATAGATTGTACTGAATATTAAGCGGGGCTGTTAAAGATTGTCTTCTAAAATTATCTTCTACCCATTTGCTACCATTCCAATCAAACAGCACCTCTGGCTGTAAAGCAAATTTGTTACTCAAGTGAAACTGAGCATATAAACCAATTCCAAAATTGAATACAGAATTGGCATCGAAAAACTCATCCCTATATTTATGATGCCCACTTCCAATGTGAGAAATAATACCATAGTTAAAGAAAGGGCGCCTTATTTCAACCACTTGACCATCGACCACCCTCGCAGCTGCAATAAACGAGGATGAAGGCTGTAGTTGAGGAGCATTTGAATATTCTGTAACCAGTCTTGCCATGTATTTTTTTACAGTTGCCATACCATCATAATCTAACAAATCATAGGTATCTTCAGGCTGATGGTAAGGTGAAGTAAGTCCTGTAAATACGTGAATGGCCGGAATACCAACATTACCAAAAGGCCAGGTATCAGTCCTTCTTTCAATTTGATGTCCTCTTGCTTTTATCCTTATGTCTTTTTCGCCTGCTATTCTCGTAGCAACTTCCTCACCACCATCAAGGGCACCAATACCCTTCATATCCAGGCCGCCATATTCTTCCAACATTCCAACCATATCCAGGCTAAACATTAACTTTATATCTGCTGGATTTACAATGGAGTCTCCAACAAATCGGCGCGCTCCGTGCAAACCACTTTCTTCAGCATCAAAGGCTGCAAAGACAATCGTTCTGCCAATTTGTTCCCTGTTAGCTGAAAAATATTTTGCAAGTTCAATTAGGGTTGCCGTACCCGAAGCATTGTCATCTGCACCGTGATAGATCACCTTCTCATCAGCTCTTATCACATACCCCATATGGTCATAATGCGCGCCTATGACAATAACCTCATCACGTAAATCGGGATCATTCCCCGGTATTTTACCTACAATATTAAATGCCGGAACCCAGGCAAGACCAAGTCTGATTTGAAATGGATGGAGAAAACTCTCTCCTATCGGCTCCAATCCGGCAGCTTCAAACTCGTCAATAATATACTCGCGGGCTAACTCTATTCCGGCAGTACCCAATCCCCTGCCCTCCATTTCCGGAGATGCCAAAATCCTGACATGTTCTTTAAGGTCATTCGCAAGTTCAGAACTCTGACCATAAAGGGTAAACGGAACAAAAACAAAAAACAGGAGTAAAATCTGCAATAACTTCATCATCAGCTTTATTTTTTACCAAAGGTAAACACAGAACATTATCTAAGGTTGAATTTATTATAAAAAAGCACTCATGAACTCACTTTAAACACTTATTTTCCTCTTTTAAAAAAATAGCTTACATCAAAAAGGATTATATTTGTGGCTGAAGAAATTGCAAAAAAAATTGAATGAGAATTCTTCAATTCAATAGTCTCTGTATTAAACTGAAAAATTAAATCATGAAACATTACTGGATATTATTAGCTTTTGCAGCCTTGGTTTTTTCTGCCTGTGGCGAGCACAATTGTTCCGATGAAAACGGAATGGAAGAAGCTTCAATGGAGGTTGAATTCAAAGGGGTAAAAGCCTCAATGGAAGTTGGTGAAATGGGCTGTATGATCTGTGTAGGAAAAGTTACCGATGCACTCAAAGAATTAGACGGCGTTGCCAATATTAAGGTAAGTCTGGAAGATGAAAATGCAGAGTTCGACTACGATCCCAATAAAATTAGTCTTGACGAAATTGCCAAAGTCATCACTGATCTGGATTATGTGGTTGGAGCTTACGGAGAAATTGAAGATTGAAAGTTGAAGGTTGAAAGTTGAAAGTTGAAGGTTCAATAATGATTTATTAATGGTCAATGGTCAACCCGGCAATCCCCAACGAGTTGGGGAGGGGGAAGCAGTCATGGTATGCTAGCAGCCAAAAGCCAGGAACTAGAAGCCAGAGACCAGAAGCCAAAAGCCAATGACTAAATTCCAAAATTTCCATAAGTAATTTTTATGATAAAACTTGGATTGATAGGAAGAAAATTAGGTCACAGCTTTTCACCGGAATACTTTAGGGAAAAGTTTGCTGCTTCAGATGATCAGGACAAATATTCGTATGAGGCATTGGAATTTGAAAACTGGGATGAAGCGGAGAGTTTTATTAGAGAATCGGGATATCTTGGATTCAATGTAACCATACCTTATAAAAAAGATGCTGCCAGATTTTGTGATTATCTTGATCATTGGGCAGAGAGAATAAAAGCTGTTAATACCTTAGTGATCAGTCCTCACGGTAAAGTTTTTGGATACAATACTGATGCTCCCGGTTTTTTACAAACATTATCTGATCGAGAGATAAAAGTAAAAAAAGCCGTGATTCTCGGCACAGGTGGAGCGGCAGCAGCTATACAGTCAGCTATAGAAAAACAGGGGGGCGAGTCAATAATTATTTCAAGGTCTCAAGACTTTGGAGATTTTTCTTATGCCAATCTGTGGAAAAATGAAAGCATACTCCAATCCGCTGACATAATAATAAATTGCACTCCGCTGGGCACCTTTCCAGAGACCGAAAAATCACCCGATATACCCTACCATCAACTTAATTCTGATCAAATACTTTACGATCTTGTTTATAATCCATCAGAAACCGTATTTTTGAGG
>SLKL01000307.1 GCA_007134625.1 Saprospiraceae bacterium | reverse complement strand
CAACCGGGGATTGACTCCTTTTTATAAAGTAAATATCACAGATATCAATGGGCAGCCATCAGATAATTATTATAAAAACTACCACGAAAGCTATCAGGCATCTTTAAGATTTTGGTTTTAGAATATTTCGAGGTCGAACCACCGTAGAGAATTCCTACCTCACCAACAACACCTCCCCTGTCCTTACAACACTTCTCTGCCACCGGCATCCTCATACTCCAGCATATACACATACACCCCTTCATGCGCATTTTCACCACTGTACTGACCATACCAGTATAGCGCGGAGTTTTCAGGGGAAACATTGGAATATGATTTACTCTGTTATCACATCGGTCAAAACAACTAGTGCTCTGCCCAGATAAATATTGCAATTAAAATATGTGTTTGATAGCCAATTTCTTATTTTCTAAATGACACAAATGGAATAGCGATTTAGTCCAAATAAAATAGCAGCAAATCCATTTTTTACTACATAGACACAATAGAAACATAGTTTTCACATAGTTTCAAATCAGCAATTAAAACTTTATGTGTTCTATGTGTCCTATGATCCTATGTGGTTCATTATACTTTTTCTGAGTCTACTCAATGCTTATTATACACAACTTTCATTTTCGTTTTTTTATCTGGACTATGCACTAGTCTAAACCTAAAATATTAACTGAATCTTCAAATGATACTTATAAAACTTATCTTTGCATGATGACAAACACGGATTTTCCATTAAAAAGCTTACTTGAGTCTGCCACCATAGCTGCTACAAAAGCCGGGGCTAAAATCATGGAAATTTATCAAAGTGGATTTGAGGTGATTCAAAAATCCGATCATTCCCCTCTGACTGAAGCTGATCGAGCCGCTCATGCCACCATTTTTGAGGAACTTTCTTATCACGGAATCGAAATGGTGAGTGAAGAAGGTGATTCAATTTCCTTTAAAAAAAGAGGTAAGCTAGAGAAAGTATGGATGATTGACCCCTTAGACGGTACCAAAGAGTTTATCAATTACAATGGAGAATTCACAGTCAATATCGCCTTGATTGAAAATGGCGTTCCTGTACTTGGCGTAGTTTATGTTCCGGTAAAAAAATGGCTTTACTTAGGAGCAAAAGGATTTCAATCGAAAAAGTTTGAATTGGAGAAACACCAATCCCCGCTATGGGATACTAAAGGGATGAGTTTGCCAATTAATTCAATCGAAAACAAATTGAGAGTAGTAGCAAGCAAGTCTCACCTTAATGGAGAAACCAGAAACTATATAAGTAAACTGCAGGATTCGTATGGAAAATTGGAGTTTTTAAGTGCCGGAAGTTCACTTAAACTCTGTCTTGTAGCTGAGGGGGAGGCCGATCTCTATCCCCGTCTTGCACCTACCATGGAATGGGATACTGCCGCAGGTGATGCAGTTTGCAGATATGCAGCTTGTCGGGTATTGAATTTTGAGACAGGAAAACCCTTGACCTATAATAAAGAAAATCTATTGAATCCGTGGTTTAAAGTAGTTGGTCATGGAAGAGCATTTTGAAGCATGGTTTAGCTTATTTATTTTGATTTTAGTAGTAGTATTTCTTATCTGGGATCGCTACAAACCTTCCGCGGTATTCTTTACTGCTATTTTAATTTTGCTGATTACAGGAATCTTAAGTATTGAAAACCTCCTTTTGGGCTTTTCCAATAAAAGCATCATAACTATTTTCCTGCTAATTCTCGTTACTGCCTTATTAAGTAAAACCTTTGGACTTGTCCTGTATTTAGATAAGATTTTTGGATCGGCACGAAGCATTCGGTCTATGATTCTGAGAATGTCAGCCTCAGTGGGGTCGGTTTCAGCAATAATGAATAATACCCCCATAGTGGCACTAATGATCCCCTATGTGTACCGATGGAGCAAAAACACCAACCATCCACCCTCAAAAATGCTGATTCCCCTCTCCTTCTCAGCTATTGTAGGAGGAATGATGACTCCGATAGGAACGAGCACTAACCTTATTCTTATCGGTTTTATTATTTCCACGGGACATCCCGCACTCACATTTGGACATTTTTTACTTCCCGGTATTATAGTTTTCGCAGTAGCTATTCTGTTCTTAACTTTTGCTTCAAACTATCTCCTGCCCGAATACAGGGATGTTATGGATGAAACCAGAAAAAATATCCGGGAGTATCTGACCGAGACCAAAGTCAAAGCCGGATCAAATCTTATTGGAAAAACCATACAGGAAGCTGAGTTAAGGAATCTACAAGGGATATTTTTAGCTGAAATTCACAGGGAGGATAAAACCATCATAAAGCCTGTTAAACCTGAAGAGAAAATCCTCGAAGGAGACCGGCTGTATTTTGCCGGAGACACTCAGGGGGTTGTGAAACTGGTGAAAGAGAATCAAAATTTAGACTGGAACAAATTTCGTCAATTTGAAGAGGGTTATGAACCTGATTTAGTTGAGGTAGTTGTCCCGTTCAATTCCGGCTTATCGGGAAAAACACTTAAAAAATCACTATTTCGGGAGACCTATGATGCAGCAGTAATTGGCATTCATCGTAAGGGAGCAAAGCTCGATGGAAAGCTAGGCGAAATACCGTTGATGCCTGGTGATTTACTATTGCTGACAACAGGTCCCGAATTTGAAAGACTAAGTTCAAAAAATCAGGATTTTTATACAGTCTCAGTAATAGAAGATCAGGAAAAAATACCTAAATGGAAGAAAATATCCCTAAGTGTCGTTACTATTGCTTCAATAGGTCTTGTTTTTATGGGACTGATTGAACTGTTTATTGCCCTGATAACCATTTTTACCGGTGGACTAATTCTCAACCTGCTATCTGAGGAGGAGACCAAGAAAAATCTCAGTCTGGATCTTTTTGTAATACTGGGAAGTGCCCTTACTCTGGGCATGGTTTTTATCCATACAGGAGGAGCTGCAATTATTACACAACCCCTGGTGAGTATTCTAACAGGTGCTCCCGCTTTGGTAATTTTAGTTTCTATTTTTCTGACTACACTTTTTTTTACATCCTTTATAACCAATGCAGCTGCCATAAGTATAATGTTCCCTTTGGTTTACCAACTTGTTGTAGATCTTTCACTCAATCCAACT
>SLKL01000063.1 GCA_007134625.1 Saprospiraceae bacterium | reverse complement strand
GTAGCAAACCAGTTGTTGTCAAAGGAATTCAAATCTATGTCGGTACCCCAATGATGACGTGAAGTGCCGGGCATAGAACTGTACAAAAGAATATTGTTTGCTCTATCCACAGGGTCGGGGTAAGTTTCCAAAGCATTAACACCGGCTGAAGGTCTTTTTCCCAGCCACTTGTCTTCCCAGATTCTCTTCTGTGCATCAAAATTTCGAGTTGCAGACCGTATCTCCAGAGAAATCCCCTCCTTTTTCGCTGCTTCAAACATTGAAATGAAAGCGTCATACACTTCTCTCTGTAAAAACATTCCCTCTCTCGAAGCATATTCGGTTGAAATTTCCACAAAATCCTCATGCTGTTCGGGTGAAAATTTACCCTTTAAAAAGTCAGTGTCAACTTTGGTCAGCATTTCTTCTTCCTTTTCTTCCATTACATCAGAGGCTATTTCTTCAGTTTTCTCAAGTGATTTATCAGTAACCGAAGTCGGTTCGCCACAACTAAAGAGCACGAATAAAACCGATAAGAAAATAGGGGTGAATAATTTCATTTTTGCTTTAAAGGTAAGGAAAATTAAAAAATCATTTTTCTAATCTCGTCAACGATATTAACGAGACGAGACAGGCCAGTTTTAAGTGCTTAGTCCAAATTGTCAATTTTCAACTTTCAATTCATTATCCATTACTTGCCCTGAGCGCCGAAGGGTCCATTATCCTGATACATCCTCCCAACATCAAGTCTACCAAAAATTGTCATTTTCAATTTTCAACCTTCAACTTTCAATTCATTATCAATTATCTCATAAGGAATACAATCAAGCACATATCGAATAACCTCAAGTCTTGCCTGACTTTTTTTATCTGCAATAATGACCTTCCAGGGTGCTATATCTGTATCGGTATGATCAAACATTTTGTCCTTGTAATCCGTATAAACATCCCAGAGTTCCTGCGCTTTGGCATCCACAGGGGTAAGTTTCCAGCGTTTAAGCGGACTTTTCTTGATTTCCTTAAATCTTCTGGCTTGCTCTGTTTTACTGATGGACAGATAAATTTTCAATAGATAGGTATTTGACTCTACAAGCATGCGCTCGAATTCATTGACCTGACCCATAAATATTTTGTATTCTTCCTGCGAACAAAAGCCATTTACCGGCTCGACTATGGCCCTGTTGTACCAACTTCTGTCAAATAAAACTATTTCTCCGGGATTGGGCAATTGATTGACATAGCGCTGAAAATACATCTGTCCCCTTTCATCAAGTGTGGGTTTATCCAAAGCGACTATCCGAAAATGTCTGGGGTTAATTCTTGAGGTAATTCTTCTTATGGCGCCTCCCTTGCCGGCAGCATCCCTACCCTCAAAAAGGATAACCACTTTTTTATTTTCTCTGATTACCCACTCTTGCAACTTTATCATCTGATACTGCAACTCCCTTAGCTCCATTTCCTCCCGGGTCAACCTCAAAGCTTTTTCCGGCTGAATCTTTTTATCTGCTACTAAAAAACGTAAACCTATTTTACTGTTGAGTAATTCCAACTCTTCATCTGTGAATTTCCTTGCCATTACTTGTTTTTAAAAATTCAAATATCTGTTTGCTGCATTCCTCTGTAATACCTCGCGACCTTATTCGGATCCGGTAGTATTATTGCCTTGGATTTCGACTTTCCGGTATATTCAAATTGAGACAATACATATCTGATACTTTCCAGTCGTGCTGTTCTCTTTGAGTTGGCCTCCACGATTACCCAAGGACAAAATGGAGTATGGGTTCTGGAAAACATCTGTTCTTTAAAATAGGTGTATTTATCCCACAACTCCTGACCCTTTTGATCAACCGGCGAAAATTTCCATCGCTTTAGTGGATTGTCCAGCCTTGAATTAAAACGCTTGAGTTGCTCTTTTTTCGAAATAGAAAACCAGAACTTAATAACAATTACCCCATCTTCATGAAGCATATGCTCGAACTCCGGCACTTGATTCATAAAAGTCTGATACTGCGCCTTGCTGCAAAATCCCATAACCGGTTCTACCACTGCTCGATTGTACCAACTTCGATCAAAAAATACGATCTCGCCAGGATTGGGCATTTTTCGAATGTACCTTCTGAAATACCATTGCCCACGTTCAACATCTGTTGGTTTTGGCAAAGCTACTAAACGCATCGTTCTGGGATTCAAATGTTCAATAAAACGCTTGATTGCTCCTCCCTTACCTGCCGCATCACGACCTTCAAAAAGAATGGCCACTCTCAGTCCTCTCTTTTGAATGTATTGCTGCAATAACACCAATTCTGCTTGTAATTGCTTCAATTCAAGCTCATATCTTAGGTTGCGTTGTTCCTTCCTGAGTTTTACCCCTCTGATATGGCCCAAATGAAATAATTCATCTCTTGTCTTTACAGAATTAAGATCTTCAGAAGAAAAACTTTTGGTTTTTACTTTACCCATAATGGTTTTTTAGGCTAAATGATTTGAAAGAAGATTGAGCAAATTTAATAAAAAAATAATGAGCGGGCGGCAGTTTACATTTCCTTGGTTTCTTTAATACCTTTCGATAGCCCTGTTTTACTTAACTTTGCAAAACATTCAAAAAGAAAATTATGAGATTTTATCTGGCAGCTCTATTGATCGTATTATGCGGTAGTTGGACCTTAGCCCAAAATGAAATTTCCGGACATTTTCCTGAGCATGCCGGTCAAACCATAGAGTTACATGGTTTTGACGGATTTAAATCCTATAAAATAAATTCAGCTACAATTAACATGGTGGGTGAGTTCACCTTAAACTTCTCTGTAGAAGACTATGGAATGGGTTTTCTCAAATTAAAGGATGGGCAACCGTTTTTTGTTGTTTTAGCAACAGAAGGAGCAACTTTAGCGGGAGATAACTTAAGTATAGCTGAGTCGGTAGAAACCATCGAAGGCATGGAAAATCAACTTTTCGCTACTTATGCATCCGAGCACCCGAGAAGAAGTCAGGTTATCCGGGTGTTTGATTACCTTCAGACCGTTTATGAAAATGACCCCCTTTTTAGCAGTGAAAAAGAGACTCGCGCTTTTATTGATTCCGAAATCAAAAAATTAAACGAACAGGATCAGGCTTTTTTGGATG
>SLKL01000142.1 GCA_007134625.1 Saprospiraceae bacterium | reverse complement strand
CTTGCTCTTATGGTTTTAAAAGATCAATCGAAAACAAAAGCCGACGAAAGCGATGAAATCCCTGTACCGGAGGATTAAGCAATTGGCAGATATAGTTTCATGAAATTCTAAAACAATCATCAACTGTCTAAGACTTGAAAAAGTCGATTTAATCTGTGTCATTTCTAAGGATCATAATACCTTCTATTTTTGAGTTTAAAATTGTCCAAAGTAATATGAGTTCATGGCTTGGCTTCACTTAATCGACCGTCGTAGGACCCATTCGATTCTCTAGTTCTCTTGCAGTAGTCAGGAATTCCTCTACTTTCATTTCTTTGAAATAAATGAGTCCGTGGCTTGCTCTTACCCTGGCATTTTCATGTTGATAAAAATAATTTTTGCCCAGAAGTAACTGCAATTGTTTTAATTGTTCAACCCATGTCTTTCTCGCCAGTGTAGAGAACTTCCCATTATGACGATAGCTGGGAAAAGATGCATTTACCTGACTGAGATAGCAATTGGAAAATGAATCTTCCATAACTGCCATGTCACTAAGTGAAACCGGAACAATTACATTGGCCTCCGATGGATGGAATTGATACCAGACATTTCGATAACCCACTATTATAAAATCGGATAGGTCTTTTTCTTTACTCCACAATCTAACTGCCTCAGCTGTCGCTTGTAGAACTTTGTAGTGGGTATCCGGACCACTCCCCTCTGGATCAAGGGTCAGACTCAGCTGATCGGGATTTATTTTTCTAAGTAATTCCAGAATAGGTTGAACATCCCTTTCCTTCTCAGGTTGCTGAGTAAAAATGTCTCCGGTGTAAAAGCCTAATCTTAGATGATGTACATTTTCCACAGGAACGCCAAAATGCGCCCAAACCAACTCCTCCTCAAACTCTCGGACCATCCCTTTCAGCAATTGAATTTTAACAGGATTTTTCTGTCCATCATATGAAGACCTCAAAATACTGCTAATATCATTAATGATATCGACTAATGATTCAGTGTTTTTTACACCGTATATATGCACGATACACCTTACCAACCTATGGGCAAGACCGCGCTTTCTTTCCATTTCATTTTCATCAGCCACATTGGTCAAAAAATGATAAACATCTTTTCCTATTTTCAAAGGATATCCTCTATCAAAAAAGTCATCATAATTGACCATTTCAATTTTGCCGTCGAGGAGAAGTTTCTTAGTTGACTTCAGTGCATCAATTAAAAAACTGTTAGTAACCGCTGTAAAGCCGGAAGTCATGACAGCAAAATGGATACTATTGGAAGCTTCAAGTAGCTGATGATTAATGTAAGGTAAGATACCCAGAGAGATATCATCATGATGAGGCCCTGTGTGAAGTATTACCTTATTTTTCTCAGGAGTAATTCCCCTGACTATCTTGCTACAGGTACGCTCGATAACTTCTTCTACAGTATATTCAGAAAGTCCGGGAATAATTGAAGTATATGGATCAGACTCCAGATCCCTTAATTGCAATCTACTACCATAAGTTTCACTCAGATTACAATAATCAATAATCGCCCTATCTGTTTTTTCATCTGACCAGCGACCATTGGTGTACCATTCATCGACTTGGTCTTTCAGGCAGGAAGCTGCCCCCTTAGTTAGATAAAATCGAGAATTTTTTAGTCTCTGTAACACTGATGCCGGATAAATATTACTCACCTCAGACTCTAAGGTATCTTTGATGATTCCGGCTTTGGCTTCACCCGCTGCGATGATAATCGCGGTAGCATCGGGATTGTAAGTTATTGTTTTAAGTCCGATTGTTATTACCAAACGCTTTGATGAAACCTCTATTCCTCCAAGGTCTCCTGCTGCCACCGCTTTCGTTTCAAAATTGGTATCCGTTAATCTTGTTGTGGAATGATGATCTGAACCTCTGATGTTGAAAGCAATGTGACCATCGGGGCCTATTCCACCAAGAAAAAAGCCAATACCTCCTGCATCTATAATTCTTTGCTCATATTCAGCACACCACTGATCAATCAAAAAAATGGACTTTTGCTGTAACTCTTCCTCTTTAGATAAGGGACCTCTATACCTCAAACTAAGATCTACTTCAAGATCAGGAAATATTTCACTAAAATGCTTTCCTTCAGCCAATGAGATTTCTGAACAATTCATGAGTAGTGCCCTACTCTCATCCAAGCCAAAGCCATCCAGATAAAAATGTCGGACATAATGATTAAAACTATTGGTCTGTGAGGGATCAATGGGATAAAACTCATCAATCTGCACAAATTTCAAGTTGGAGAGATTCGGTTTCTGTATTTTTTCGAGTCCATATTTCTCGCGCAATTCCTGAATATTTCTATCCTCCCAATTTTGTAGAATCCTCTGAGTCCAATGAATAAAAAACTCAGGAGTCTTTCCTGTCGGTAACGAAATAACGCCTTCGGGATTTTCGGCTACCCACTCCAAAAACCTGCATGCAGTGAGCAACCCAAGTTGAGGAAAATTATCTACAGTAATATATGGGATAGCTGTTGTTGACTCAGCCTGATGAATCAAACTCATAAACTTTTTCTCTACATGAGTAAAGTTATTACTTAGACCATTTTTCATTCAGACTGCCTTAGACCTAATTCATTAAATGACTTTCAACTCTTTACCCACTTTTTCAAAAGCGGCAATGGCCTTATCCAGATGTGATTTATCATGTGCTGCACTTAATTGCACGCGAATTCTCGCCTTCCCTTTAGGTACAACGGGATAGTAAAAACCAATTACATAAATTCCTTCATCCAAAAGCTTGTTGGCAAATTCCTGAGATAGTTTTGCGTCGTAAAGCATAATCGGAACGATGGGATGCTCACCGGGAATGATATCGAAACCTTTTGCAGTCATCTCCTCCCTGAAATAGCGGGTATTAAATTCCAGTTTATCCCTCAATTCAGTAGTAGCAGAAAGCATATCCAGCACTGCAATAGAAGCACCTACAATAGCAGGAGCAAGTGTATTAGAAAATAAATACGGACGCGAACGCTGTCGCAACATATCAACTATTTCTCTTCTTGCAGCAGTAAAACCACCCGATGCACCACCTAAAGCCTTTCCAAAAGTACCGGTAACAATATCCACCCTGTCCATTACATTTTTAAACTCGTGAGTACCTCTTCCTTTTTTACCCATAAAACCGGTAGAATGACAATCATCTATCATCACCATTGCTCCATATTTATCTGCCAAATCACATATTTGATCCAATTTAGCAATAGTACCATCCATACTGAATACACCATCCGTAGCTATAAGTTTTCTTCTTGCTCCCTCCGCTTTTTTCAATTGCTCCTCGAGGTCATTCATATCATTATTTTTGTAGCGAAAACGAGCGGCCTTGCACAGTCGAACGCCATCAATAATAGAAGCGTGATTCAATTCATCTGATAGAATAGCGTCCTCAGCTGTTAAGATGGGCTCAAATAAACCGCCATTTGCGTCAAAGGCAGCAGCGTAAAGAATAGCATCCTCCATCCCTGTAAATTCAGCTATTTTCTCTTCAAGCTCCTTATGGAGATCCTGTGTTCCACAGATAAATCGTACAGAAGATAAACCAAAACCATGAGAGTCAATAGCATCTTTAGCTGATTGAATCACCTTTGGATGAGAAGATAAGCCCAGGTAGTTATTGGCGCAAAAATTAAGCACCTCGGAACCATTGGCAGTAATTTCAGCAGCCTGAGGACTGGTAATAATTCGCTCTTCTTTATAAAGACCTGCCTCTTTAATCTCATTTAATTCTTCTTGAATGGCATTTCGATACTGTTCAAACATGATATATTAATTTTGTTGTTTAGCTAAAATTGCAGAATACATTTCAACGGTCATTTTCTCCAGGTCATATTCCGGCTGCCAATCCCAATCTTTTCTCGCAGCAGAGTCGTCCAGCTTTGATGGCCAGCTATCTGCTATTTCCTGACGAAAATCCGGTTGGTAATCAATGGTGAAATCTCCTTGCAGCTTTTTTATAGATTCATAGATTTCCTCCGGGGTAAAGGTCATCCCCTGAAGATTATATGAAGTCCGCACCTGCAGTCTGCCTCCATCTGCTTCCATTAATTCTATGGTAGCTCTTATTGCATCGTCCATATACATCATTGGCAGTGCTGTATCTTTTTTCAAAAAACAATTGAAATGACTTTTTTTAATAGCTGCATAGTAAATATCTACCGCATAGTCAGTCGTACCACCACCTGGTAAAGTCTGATGACCTACTATTCCGGGGTAACGAAGAGACCTTACATCCAGACCGTATTTTTCAAAATAGTAATTACACCAGTTTTCTCCTGCGGCTTTGCTTATTCCATAAACCGAAGTTGGTTTCAAAACAGAATCCTGAGCAGTAAGGTTTTTATCTACACCCTCTCCAAATACTGCTATGCTACTGGGAAAAAACAATCGGTCAATCTTACACTCAACTGAACACTCCAGGACATTTAGCAAACCTTTCATGTTCACCTCCCATGCCTTTGAGGGATTCTGCTCACCTTTTGCAGAGAGTATGGCCGCAAGATGATAAAAATGAGTTACTTCATTTGATCTGATGATATTTAAAATCGCTTCTTTGTCAAGAACATTCAACCACTCATAATGGCAATCAAATCCGGGATCAGGAGCTATATCCGTAGCGATTACATTTTCTGAACCATACCTCTTTATTAATTCGGCAACTAATACTTGTCCAACCTGACCTGCTGAACCTGTAAGTAATATTTTATTATGAGACTTTCACTGTTTTTTTTGGGAGGTCAAATATATGACTTTATAGGTATATTTTTGAGAATTGATAGAATTTTACACCTCAAAAAAATGTAATTTTTAAAACACATCATCAAAGCGATTTAGTTATTATTTGGAAAATTCATAAACAAACATTATCTTTATTTCATCAAAGCAACTTAACAGTAGCTTTTTATTGAAGCCAAAGCAGTTTTTTTACAAAAAATACATACTAATAATCTACTTATAAAAGATTTAAATCATGAGGTATCTTGACTATTTTTCATCGACCGCATTAATATTTTTACTCTCAGTATCAACCATTAATGCTCAAATTGAATGGACTTATGTATATGATAACAACACGAGGACATCCATTAATTCTGCTTTAATGACTGGAAATGGTAAATTGATAATGAACCTTAGTTATGGCTTGTCTTGCCCCAATAATAGAATACTGGGTTTTAGTTCTGAGGGTACTCACGAATGGACTTTTTCAGAGACTTCATCTACACTCGGTGCTGATTTAAGTTTGGTACAAACTTTTGATGGCACCTTATATTCCGTTGGGTTTCATGGGGAAGAGGATTACACCTCAGGTGAAGAGCATTTATCGGTCCATAAAATTAATTTTGATGGTGAAGTTGAAATGAAAAGAGAGATTCCCTGGAACTTAAACCAATACGATCGCATGATTCCCTGTGGATTTGATTGGCATATGGATTGGGGATTTATTATTGTGGATTGTTATGTTGGAAATTTAGTTCGTTTAGATCAGGATGCGAACCTCCTTGAAGTAATTGAATTAGGTCAAAGAACAGATAATGTTTTTTTTGCTGACCAAGACAAATTTATCATCATCCAAAATCAAACAATTAGGCTGATTGATGGCAGCGGGCATATCCTTAGTAATCACACCCTATCTTCTAAAGTCCAATCAGCCGGAAAAATGGGTGATAACTTTTATTTTATCTCCAGAGATGCCATTTCTTTTTTTGACGAGGAGCTTAATCTGGTAAAAGATGTTGCTCTTGATCCAGATTTCAATGTAATTTCTACACAATTAATTAATGAAAAATTTTATAGTCTAAGTAAGGATGAAAATAACCTATTTCTTCATGTCCTGGAGGACGAATCATGGGATCTTGTGCACACAAGTCCTATGGTATTTAATCCCGAAGAGTTTTTGATTTCTGATAACTTGTTGGTTTTAATAGGAAACGTTGCTGGACAAATGGCTATGTATGCAATTAGTAAAAATTCCTCAGACTTAAATTATGTCTTCCCGGATCTGGAGCTACTTGATGTAGAAATGATCGATTTAGAAATCAGTAAAACCAATATCCCTGTCTATGAAGACGATGTTATTGAGTCATTATCTTTCACGCCCGGACTTTGGCTGAAAAACAATAGTCCTTTTCCGGTAACAAGTTTTGGTCTTCATGCAAACAAACCGGGAGGGTTTAACTGTGCACGCCCCCATTATTATGAACTAAATGAAGATATAGTAATTGAATCCGGTGAGGCAATTTTTGTGGAAACCAATAGATATTTCACACATGGCGACCACAGAACAAGTCTGGAAATCTGCTTTACCATTAAAGCTCCCAATGGAGACATCGAAATAATTCGTTCTAACAATACACATTGTGTTGACATCAGCACCACAGGAATTGATGAGAAAGAGGGACTTGATCAGAATATCCAAATTTTTCCGAACCCGGTCTCAGATTGGCTGGTAATTGACATGAGCTCGGCAAACCTCTCTGATCATGAGTTAAATTTAACTGTTGTTGATATGCTCGGAAAAGAAGTTTTCAACAGTACACTAATAAACGGAAATAAGGAAAAAATCAATGTTTCCAGTTTTGCGAATGGAGTTTATATAATAAAATTGCATCGGAATGGGATGACAATTAAAAAGCAAATTTTTGTAAAAAATTAGTCGTCAAAAACTTATTATACCGGAAGTTTCGAATCCTCTACCCTCGGACCGCTCAAAATAAAGACAATCAGGACCATTGGTAATCAATAGTCTGGGTGCATCTAAATATAAGTTATAATTTTGAATCTGATCAATAGTCAAATTGAGCTTTTTCTCCTTGAAAGATTTACACTCTGCAAGCAAAAGAACATTACCATTGGGATCAAATATGAGCAAATCACACCTCTTTTGAGTTTTGAAAAGAGGAATAAGATACTCTGAACTCATTCTGATAAATGGGATGCCATGGACCTCCTTAAAATAAATGATGAGCAGTTGCCTCACAAATTCTTCAGGCTGAAGCACGAGATATTTCTTTCTCAGGGGATCCCATATATAATCTATAGCACCCTCTTTTTTAAGTTTGAGCTGAGGCACGTAACTCATCAGTTGCAAATCGAGTTTATCCAAAGTCTTTTTTTGCAAAAATAGTAGTTTAGCTTAGTCTCCTTAGTAATCCATCTGTTTTTATTGCTAATCACTCGTGCAGGTCGTATATTCGCTTTTTTAAAAAAACAATAAATGACGAACAGAGAAATAGCAGGAAAATTCAGAGAGCTGGCAGATCTCATGGAACTACTTGGTGACAATCCATTTAAGATCAGGTCTTACCGTTCTGCCTACCAAAAACTCAGATCCTATGACCATGACCTTGAAAATCTCTCTTTGAATGAACTCGAATCCATACCCGGGGTAGGGAAAGCCATTAGCGCCAAGATTATAGAATTAGGAGAAACAGGGGAAATATCAGCACTGGAGAAAGTTAAGAATAAGGTGCCCGGTCAGGTAGCTGAATTACTTAAAATAAAGGGGCTCGGTCCGGGTAAAGTCCGGAAACTATGGAAAGGGCTGGAAATATTGTCACCAGGAGAACTACTTTACGCATGCGAAGAAAACCGACTTATCAGCTTAAAGGGATTTGGCGAAAAATCTCAGGAGGACATCAGAAACAAGGTAAGGTATTACCTAAGTCAACGCGGTTATTTCTTTTTTCATCAGCTGGATGACGCCGCCAAAAGATTAATTGAATCTATAAAGGAACACTTCCCAAATAACAAAACTGAAGTCAGTGGAGATTTACGAAGACTTGAAAATACTGCAAGTGAGATACTGCTACTGACTACGGTCTCTGCTGATGAGTTAAAAAGTAGTCGGATTAATGATTTCATTTTAACAAAAATAGAAGGGGGAAGTATTGAAGGCATGATGGAAGAAAAGTGGCCGGTGCGGATTCATACAGTTGCTGAAAGCGACTTTGGACTAAAGCAACTACAGCTAACAGGACCTGAGAATTTTGTCAACTCAATGTTGGGTGATGAAAAAAATAAATCCATTAAGGCCTCGGACGAGGATGCTGTTTTCGACTCCTTTGAAAAAGCATATTTACAGCCTGAATTCAGAAATTGGGCGGATACTGAAAAGGCTTATCAAATTCAGGATAAAAAAAGGATTTCTGAAGATGACATAAAAGGGGTGGTCCACAGCCATAGTACCTGGAGTGATGGGGCACACAGCCTTGAAAAGATGGCTCTTGCTGCAAGAGATAAGGGCTTTGAATATCTGGCGATAACAGATCACTCCGCTTATGCCTCCTATGCCGGCGGATTAAAAGAAAAAGACGTTTTGGCGCAATGGGAAGAAATAGATCAACTCAACCAACAGTTGGCTCCTTTTAGAATCATCAAGGGCATTGAAGCCGATATTTTACCGGATGGAAGCATGGACTACACAGCTGATCTACTCGGTAAATTCGAGCTGGTGATTGCCTCTGTGCATTCAGTTTTAAATATGGATATTGAAAAAGCGACAAAAAGGCTTATCAGTGCAGTTGAAAATCCACATGTTCATATGCTCGGCCATCCAACAGGGAGATTGTTGTTATCGAGACCGGGATATCCTCTGGATAAAGAAAAATTACTGGATGCATGCGCAGCCAATGGAGTTGTCATCGAATTAAATGCTAATCCCTACAGACTCGATCTTGACTGGAGCTGGATTCTACCGGCTATGGAAAGAGGAATTAAATTCAGTATTAATCCGGATGCCCACTCTATCGAAGGAATTGACGACATTAGGCATGGAGTCAGAGCAGCAAGAAAAGGGGGAATGTTAATGGAAGACTGTATTAATTGCCTATCAGAAAAAGATTTTCTTAGTATAATGAAGGGATAGAAATTGGGTAAGAAAAGATTAATCAGATTTTTTCTTTTTGCGGAGACCATAAAAAACCATGAGCCCCCCTAAGGCCAGAGTAATTATATTTCCCCAGATAAATCCTTTTCCATAGTCACTTAGTATTTGATAATCGGATATATACTGTCCGATTCTGATTAATGAAGCAATAATGAAAATAATCCCAAGAACGAGTATAAGTTTTTTCATATAAAAAGTCAATAGGTAAAATAATTAACAGGGACGATTTGCCCCTGTTAATTATTAATTCAGACATAGTAACTATCTGGTTACTCTGGTGGTAGTTGGAGTATAAATACCCCAGGTAATTGCATTTAGTAAACCATCAACGAAGGTATGCTGAATAGTCACTTCATAGTTTTCTGATCCGCGAGCCATTTCTACAGGATCTGAGGTGCTAATGGGGGCTAACCCATAAAGAAGGTAATGATTTTTTTGAGTCACAGTTACGCCCGTTTGAGGACCATCACCAACTGTAAAGGTGTAAGTATAGCAAGATGTCAGAAACAGTGACAATCCAACTACCAAAGCGAGATTTACGAATAACTTTTTCATAAGCTTAAGATAATTAAATGATTCCTACTCTTAAGGTTTTTCGGATTAGCACCCCTGTATCAAAATCCTTATACAGGTAAGGAGAGTATGAGTTAGCAAAGACCCTACATTTCATAAATTCACAAAAAAACTTTTTCCGAAAAATTTCTTACTCCAGATTCTTCGCACAATTTAAGTTCATTTCAGGGTCTGAGTGATTACTCATAAAGGCTTTATAAGTATATGTTAATAATTCAACAAAAACAAAAAGCAAAACTCACGGCAATACTATGAAGAATTTTTAACCCCAACAAAGTTTGAATGCTTTTTTTTAAGATACCCGGCTAATTTTATACCAGCCAACTTTTATTTAGATAAACATTCATAGAATTACTAATACTCGATTAAGGCATCTATTACTCAATAAAAGCAATGAATTCAGTATGTTTGCAGCAAATTTTAAAATATGTTTTATCGTGTTTTTCTTCGTCCGGTAATGTTTTTGTTTTCAGCAGAAAAAGCACATGGTCTTACCATGAAATTATTTTCTGTAGCTTTAAATATTCCGCTGATCAGGAATCTAATCAAATCGAATTATAAATCGAAAAAGGGAAGACCCAAGCAACTTATGGGGCTTCATTTTCCCAATCCGGTGGGACTTGCTGCAGGTTTTGATAAGGACGGAAAATACTATAAAAATTTACAGCATCTTGGATTTGGTTTCCTTGAACTCGGCACAGTTACTCCGCGACCTCAGGAAGGCAATCCCAAACCCCGCCTTTTCAGGTTAAAAAAAGATAAAGCGGTCATCAACAGGATGGGATTCAATAATGATGGAGTTGAAGCATTGAAAAAAAGACTAAAAGAGAAGGGAGATTTCCCCTTAATCATTGGTGGGAATATCGGAAAAAACAAGGATACTCCCAATGAAAATGCTGTTGATGATTATTTGTATTGCATGCGGGAGTTACACGATGTAGTGGACTACTTTACAGTGAATATGAGTAGTCCCAATACCCCGAATCTAAGGGAACTACAGGATAAAGAACCACTCCGAAAGATACTATTAAAATTACTTGAATACAACAACAGTACTGCTCAACCCAAACCTATCTTACTTAAAATAGCTCCCGACTTAGGTGAAGGACAACTTCGCGATATTGCTGAAATAGTCAATGAATTAAGCCTCGACGGGATTATAGCAACCAATACTACCATTTCCAGAGAAGGCTTAAAAACGAATAAATCTGAAATTAACTCCATCGGAAATGGTGGTCTCAGTGGTGCTCCCCTTACTCAACGCTCACTTGAGGTAGTAAAAACAATGCGGTCTTTACTAGGGTCCGATACTGTCATCATAGGTGTTGGTGGCATCATGAACGGGAATGACGCTACTAAAATGCTTGAGGCAGGTGCCGACCTTGTTCAGGTTTACAGCGGACTTATTTATAAGGGTCCGGGATTGGTGAGAGAAATTCTTAATGAATTGAAAGTTGAAAATTGAAGATTGAAGATTGCGCTGAGAAAGTGAGAAATGGGTGTTGTTTTTTTAACCACACTTGTTCCCAATTCAACTGTGTCCCCAATTTATTGGTGGATTGGTGAAAAGATCACGGAGGACACAGAGAGGTTTGGGAGTAACCCTTTGTCATGCCTCCAGCTTGATAAATTCAACTCGGTTTGCTCTGCGGTTTTGATAATTGAAAGTTGAAAATTCAGGCATCGAGACCAAACCAAACCCTTTACATCAAATGCGGTATGAGAGAAGTCAAACATTTTAAAAAAATTTGCGTTTTAAAGTCATCAACTATTACATCATCTGCTAAAAAGAGATGATAAACCTTTTTGCAATTTTCCCCTTAAAAAACGGAAGTCAAAACACAAGCTAGTGTCGAAAATAGCTTGTCAATTTTTTTAATAAAAAACATAAAAATGAAAGTACACTTAAATTCAGTAGATGGTAGATTCGCCTTTAATGCTAAAAATGAGAAAGGGCACGAATATTTTTTCTCGGGAAATGGTGAGGGAGTAAGCCCAATGGAAGCCCTATTGATGTCAGCAGCAGGCTGTAGTTCAATAGACGCAGAGCTATTTCTGAAAAAAATGAGACAGCCACTAGAGAAAATAGAAGTTGAAGTAGAAGGAAAAAGAGCTGAAGATCCGCCTAAAGTTTTTACTGACATTCATTTGAAATTTACACTTTACGGGGATTTAGATGATAAAAAAGTAAAGAAAGCACTGGACATGAGTATGAACACCTACTGCTCTGTATCCAAGATGCTGGAAAAAGCTGCTAAACTCAGTTACGAATACCAAATAAAGGCATCGTAAATCGAATACTAATGAGTGATCAACTGATTGATAAGCTATTTGATAGTCACCGGAAAAAGGTGAATTATCCGCCGGTAAAGGAAGTTCACCTTTTTCTGGAAAAACTGCTCGCTATTCTTTTCCCACAAGGATGTCATGAGTTTGCAAAAAGCAAGGAAGATTTAAGGGAAAATCTACAGCAATGCAAGTCCATCTTACTAGATATCAGTT
>SLKL01000406.1 GCA_007134625.1 Saprospiraceae bacterium | reverse complement strand
AATGGATCAACCTATTATTCTTGTATAGTAAAATTTTGCAATCCCTTAGCTTTAGGGGTAAGAAATGATTTCACTCAGGATTAAATAAAACGGGAGTTAGGTCTTTCCCCTCAACTAAAGAGACATGCACAATCGATACTGGCTTGATATAAAACTCTGAGAAAATTTATATATGCAATGGTCTACCATCTGTGGCTGCCAATGCTGCCTCTTTCACAGCTTCAGCATAAGTGGGATGGGCATGACTCATTCTGCTGATATCCTCAGCCGAACCGCGGTATTCCATCACAGCAACAGACTGAGCAATCAAGTCAGCAGCACGAGGCCCAACGATATGAACACCCAATACTTCGTCTGTTTCCTTATGAGCAATTATTTTTACTAAACCTTCGAGATCACCACTCGCCCTACTTCGTCCAAGTGCCTTGAAAGGAAACTTACCGGATTTATAAGGGATACCCTCTTCTTTGAGTTGATCTTCTGTTTTCCCTACTGAGGCGAACTCAGGCCAGGTATATACCACATTGGGTATCAGGTTATAATCAATATGGGGCTTCTGTCCTGCTATACTTTCAGCTACTAATATTCCTTCTTCCTCAGCTTTGTGCGCCAGCATGGCTCCCCGTATTACATCTCCTATAGCGTAAATATGCGGTTTATCTGTCTGCAAATGTTCATTAACAGGAATTCGACCTCGATCATCTGTTTGCAATCCAGCATTTTCAAGTCCAAGACCCTGTGTGTAAGGAATTCGCCCAATAGAAACAAGACAATAATCAACAGTCAAATCCTTAATATCATCACCATCTCTCTTTTTAAAACTCACCTTAACCTGATTTTTGCTGACTTTTACCTTTTCAACAGAATGCTTGAGGTGAAACTTTACGCCGAGCTTTTTCATGGAGCGCATTAGTTCTTTACTACCGTCTTTATCCATGCCGGGAAGTATGGTATCCATATACTCTATAACACTCACCTCAGCCCCCAAACGAGCAAAGACAGACCCCAATTCAAGTCCAATTACACCGCCACCTACTACAACCATTTTAGCGGGAACTTCTTTAAGATTAAGAGCTTCCGTCGAAGTTATCACTCTTTTTTTATCGTAATTAAAAGCTTCAGGAGTGTTGGGTTTTGAACCCGTTGCAATGACAATCTTTTCTGCTTTCAACTGCTCCTCTCCTTTCTCCGACTTCACTTTTATGGTGTGTTCATCAACAAATGACCCCATACCGTGATAAACGTCGATTTTATTTTTTTTCATTAAAAAAGATACACCATTGCAGGTCTGTTCTACTACCTCATTCTTCCTCTTTATCATCTGTGGCATATCCACCTTTAGATTTTCTAAACGGATACCATGACTATCAAAAGTATGGGATGCATTGTGATAATGCTCTGAACTATCTAGTAAAGCTTTTGATGGAATACATCCCACATTCAGGCAAGTTCCACCAAGGGTGTTGTACTTTTCTATTAATGCCACATCAAATCCAAGTTGGGCCGCTCGCAAGGCACAAACATATCCTCCGGGACCTGAACCAATTACGACTATATCGTATTCTTTTTTATTATTGCTCATTGATTTTTATTTTTTTGACTATTTCTGTTTCTCTTATTTCGTTTATTTCGTCTATTCTTATTTGATTGTCTGGGTTTATCCTCATTGGTCTTCTGTGGTGCTTTAGGGCTTTTGCTAGTCTGTGAAGTACCTTTATTTTGTGGACTCTTTTTAGTATTTCGATTGCGACCACGTCTTTTATTTCGGCTTTTTTTCTTTTTAACTTCAGGCAAGTCAAAACCTTCTGTTACGTCTGAAGAAATCTCTGTATCACTTTCTTCATCATTAATCAAAATTAATTCGCCGGGGAGATCATCAGGATATTCGCCGGATTTGTTCATATTCAACACCTCATGAACTCTATCTACTCCTAGGGCTATCAGAATACCTCTACCCCTGTCTGTTTCATATGAGTAAAACATGAGCTTTTTGAAAATATCAGTTTTAATCAAAATTGCATTCCCCTTTTTTGTCTTTAGCTTATCAGCTTTACGGGGAAAATGACGAAGCGCATCAATGTAAGTGTCTAATTCATAGTTAAGACAGCACTTCAGACGACCACACTGACCGGATAGTTTAGCCTGATTAATGGCCAGATTTTGATAACGTGCGGCGGCTGTGCTCACTGACTTAAAATCAGTCAACCAGGTTGAGCAACACAACTCCCTCCCACAGCTTCCTATCCCGCCAATTCTTTGTGATTCCTGCCTTGCACCAATTTGACGCATTTCAATTTTTGTCTTAAACTCCTTGGCATATGCCCTAACCAACTCTCTGAAATCTACCCTACCCTCAGCTGTATAGAAAAAGGTTGCCTTCCTCATATCGGCCTGATATTCTACATCACCGATTTTCATCTCAAGTCCCAGTGTGTTGGCAATAGCACGCGCCTTTACCAATGCAGGCTTTTCAACACTGCGAGCCTGAACCATTTTGTCTAGGTCAAACTCATTGGCTCGTCTGATTACCTCATTGTATATTTTATCTTCCCTTACTTTCTTCTTCTTCATTTGAAGCTTGACAAGCTCCCCGCTGAGAGAAATTTTCCCAACATCGTAACCTGAGCCGGTATCAACTACAACAAAATCACCTGTTGAGGTACGCGTATGAGAAGGATTTATAAAAAATTCCTTTTTAGCACCATTTTTAAAACTCACTTCAACTAAATCAGTCCCGGAAGGGTCTTCAATATCTAAGGTAGCTAACCAATCAAAGGTGTTTAATTTATTGCAACCACCGGTGGCACAGTGACCATTATTGCCACAACCGGCGGGCTCTCCGTTTTTTCCACTTCCACAAGATGAACATCCCATAATTCTGTATATATGTTATCGCCTCTTTCCATCGGTTCGTTATTACTCGCATAAAATCCATATGTCTCATCTGATTTCACTTTCAACCCTTAGACGAATGCTCAGGACATCGCTTTCAACCTCATAGATTGGTACGCCTTTTTTAAATGGCGTCCAATGGAAAGAGTCGCTTTGGTTAATAAAATTTTATTATTTGCAAATCTATCTATAAAATAAAGAAATTCTTCAAGTTCTTTAACTATT
>SLKL01000184.1 GCA_007134625.1 Saprospiraceae bacterium | reverse complement strand
CCCATGATAGTAACTCATTTTATTAAACAAAAAAAGTTTACTGCCTTGGGATGCGTAAATATATAAAACAATCTTAATGTGTCAAAAAAAATTCTCCTCTTGCCATGCAACAAAGTCATTCGTAATTCCTAATTCCTAATTCCTAATTCGTAATTATTCACTATTCCTCCTCCTCCAAAGAGGCTACAGTGGAAGCAATTCCTGCCGCATGGGCAATCAGGTCATCTCCTCCGCTTCCTGATTTGGATTCCTTTTTATCCTCTTTTTTTACTTCGGTTTCTTTTACTGAGGCGATTTTTTCAGCAGCTTTTTTGATTTTCTCTTCTTCTGCTTTCCTCGCCTCTTCAGCAGCCTTCATTTCCTCCTCAATTTTCTTTTTTGCTGCTTCCTCTTTTTTCTTTAACTCCTGCTGCTTGGCTTTTTCTTCTTGCTTACGTTTATCAGCTTCAATTCTCTCCTCTAATTTTTCTTTTAATTGCTGCATGTCATCCAGTTTTACTTGCTTAGATTTCATGCGTTCTTCAATCATTTTGATTTTGGCCTGCCTGATTTGGGATTCTAACTGACCGGCATCAGAGGACTCAATGCGCTTATCCTGAAAACTGAGCTCCCTTTTATCGCGATCGATAGAACTTTGCATTTTTCTCATGGCATTCATCAGGCCATCGTACCTTTTTTGCAATTTACTTGCGCCAGGCTTGCTACCTGTATCCCCAAACTTTTTCTCTTTGATATCCTTAAAGAGTCCATCCAGCCTTTTAAATACCTTGTTTTTGTGCTGTCGGATCATCCTGGATTTATTGAACTCCCTTTGTATGCTCTTCAAATCCTCAAACAGCGGTTGTAAACTCAGACCTTCCTTTATCTTCGCCTCAACCTCATCCAGTTTTTTGTAAAAAATATCTCTATTGGACTCGGAATCCTTTTTCAACAAATCGTCCATTTCCTTTCGCATGGCCTTGAGCTGATCAAACAATTTATTGACTTGATTTTTTATCGCTCTGTAATGACCGGGAAAAAGATTTTTTTCTCGAATTTGCTGCTGGACTTTATTCCAAAAGTCGCGTAATTCATCCCAATTGGACTGCTCATATCTTCTTGCATTGTCAATTTTTTCTCCAATATCCCCCAGTTCTGATCTGTAAACTGAAGCGAGTTTATTTGACATATTCAGATAATTCCACTCCGCGCGGGCCTTGTCTATCAGGTCATCACGCTCTGAAGTGTACCCCTCAGGAATTATAAAGGAGGCCTCCGCGATATTTTGCTCTAATTTATTTAAAATGGGCGGTGGGGGAAAAGGAACCTCATTCCCATCTCTCCAAAGGTTCATCATTTGATTGTGAAACTCTTCAGTGACTTCTTTTCCATCAAAAATATAGGTGCTTACAATGCTTGATTCATCGTCATAACCTATTGCCAATAATACTCTCTCGTTTTCAGGGGTCTTTCCCCACAATACCAATCTTTTCTTCATCAGTCCAAAATTTTTCTTTTCAAACAATACAATGTCAGCTTCAATTTTTTAAAAAAAATTAAGCTCATTCAGAGAAAAAAGTTAGACAACTTTGATGCCTATAATCTTTTTTCTTAAACTCCAAATTTAATTTATCACCTTTTTTGAGGATTATCTTTCCTCTCAATCAGGCAATACGCAAATTCAAATATCTTAACGTTTAATGCCCTGCTTTAATTTTTAAAGTCAAAAATAAACGAAGTACGAAGGTAGGAGATAATGATTATTTTATAAGCAAATCAGTCCCCCTTTTGTGTAAAATTACTAATTTTGATGCTCTTTGGACAAAACGCAGACACTGAAAAAAATGCGCAGCTTTATCGTTTTTATACTTTTTATGGGTTCGGCATTCTGCTCTTACGGGCAAATTACGGACAATTTTGACAGGGCAGAACTAACTGTCGGAGGACCGGATTGGATGGGTGAAACGGATAAATTTATCATCAATGACAATCAGGAATTACAACTGAATGATGACGCTGCCGGATCTTCGATAATATATTTATCCTATCCCGCTGAAGAAGAAATGCAATGGGATATTTACTTTCGGATGAACTTCAATCCATCTGCAAGCAATCGACTCAGGATTTATCTTGCAGCACAAGACAGCAACCTTACGGAGTCAGATGCCTTTTTTCTGGATATAGGTGAAAATGGGAATGATGTGCCCATCTATCTCGTTCGACGGACGGATGGCACGGACGAGGTCCTGCTTACCATGGAAACCGGGGCAGTTGCTTTTGACCCGGCTCAGGCAAGGGTAAAAGTTACTTACCACGGAGATGGTGAATGGGAACTTTGGGCTGATTATGAAGGGGAACAACTTTTTCCGGACAGGAGAAGTGTCGATGGTGTATTTTGGGATACGGGAGATTATTTCTTTGGATTGCATTGCAGCTATACGGTGACAAGGGCTACACTTTTTTTCTTTGATGATCTGCGAATAGGAACACCCCTGCCGGACACCACTACCATAGAGATTTCAGATATCAGGGTGCTCAGTCCGGATGGTATTCAAGTCAGGCTGAGTAAATTGCCCGATGCGAACAGTGTCCTTGAAGAGGAAAATTATTTCATCCCGGGAATCGGCAACCCCAATCAAATCATCTATGATGGCGAAGGCTCGAACAGGATTGAGCTTTACTTTGAGGAGGAATTTGTAAATGGTGAAAATTACCTGCTGGAACTAATCGGACTTGAGGACCTGAGCGGCAACCTTAGTTTTGACCAAAAAGAATTTACCTTCATTTTGCCGGAAATAGCTTTGCCCGGAGATGTGGTCATCAATGAAATACACAGCTTGCCGTCGGCCAATACACTTATGCCGCAAATTAAATTTATCGAGCTGTACAATCCTACTGATAAATTCATTGATCTGACAGGTCTCACTTTTTCTGATCGTACGAGAACTGCCACTTTGAATGAAGAAATTCTTTCACCCGGAGAGTTCCTTTTGCTTGCTCCCACAGACGATATTGGACAGTTGGAATCATATGGCAGGACGATGGGGCTGGACAATTTTCCTAGTATTAATAACAACAATGACGATATTGAATTGAGGTCGGCAAGTGGTGAGTTACTGTTTGCCGTTTCTTACCGACCCAATTGGTTTGACGATGCTGTTAAGGCAGAAGGAGGTTATTCTCTTGAGCTGATCAATCCCAATATTTTGTGCAGTAGCCGGGATAACTGGAGATTGAGTAACAATGCTTCCGGTGGATCGCCGGGTATGGTCAACAGTGTATTTGATCCCAGTTTTACGCCCGGAGCACCGGAACTGACTTATGGTAGTTTTTCCGATGCCGGACAACTCACCCTTGTTTTTGACAAAGAACTGGACTGGAATGCCGGCATGAATATTTCTGCGATCAGTGTAGATGGTCTTGCGGGTGATGCTCAGGCTTCATTTGATCCACGAGTTCCTTTTGAGCTGGGTATATCTACTCAGGAGGCTTGGCAGGATGATGTTTTGTATCAGATTGCAATTGAGGGCTTAAGATCTTGTGCAGGTGATGCAACATTTGGTAACATAAATTACGCCTTCAAAGCACCCGTTCCTGCCAATGCCGGAGAGTTGGTAATTAATGAGTTACTATACCATCCGCCTGTGGGAGTTCGGGATTTCATTGAGCTAAATAATGTCTCTGAGGAAAACTATTTCAGGCTCTCAGACCTCCTTTTTTACCACAAAAGATCCAATGAAACAGAGGTCGTTCTTCGCCCAACATCAGACCGTATCATTCAGACCGGAGATTTGCTGACGATAGGCAGAGAAACAGAATTGATTTCCACGGCATATGAAGTTGAAAACCCGAGGTGGTTACACACACTTGATCTGTTTTCCATAGATAACAATTCCGGTAGTTTGGTTTTGTCGGCCTTTCACGATGATGAAGTGAAAGTATTAGACAGCATTTCCTATTCCTCTGATTTACATGATCCACTGCTCAGAAATACACGCGGCATTTCCCTCGAGCGCACCGACCCCAATTTAGATGGTGGTTTTGCAGCTGCCTGGTATTCGGCTTCAACGCTCTCCGGTGGTGCTACTCCAACTGCTCAAAATAGTCAGAGAAGGATAGTGGCAGAAGCTGAAAGTAAAGATTTTTTCTTCCTTCCGACCCGTACCTTTAGCCCTAATGGCGATGGATTTGAGGATTTTCTACAACTGGAATATCGCATAGATGATCCCGGTTATGTAGCCAGCATCAGGATATTTGACATGAATGGGCGATTGGTGCGGAATCTGGTCCGAAATGAAAGCCTTGGAACCAATGGAGTAATTCTCTGGTCCGGTGAAAATGACAATGGTGAAAAAGCCAATATCGGAATTTACGTCATTCTCATCGAGTTGCACAACATCAATGGTGACCGCAAAAAAGAAAGGCTAACGGCTGTCCTTGCTGACCGATTAAACTGATAACTTATGGTGAAATATGAATTCAAGAAATTTCATCAACTCAACACTGAGGAGCTGTACGATCTACTTCAACTGAGGTCCGCCGTTTTTGTGGTGGAGCAGGACTGCGTTTATCAGGATTTGGACAATCTGGATCAGAAAGCCATTCATTTGCTGGGTTGTAACAAAGAGAAAAAGTTGGTGGCATACGCCCGAATACTGCCCGAAAACATCCCTTATCCCAATTACTGTTCTATTGGCAGAATCATCAGCTCCTTTGATATGCGTGGAAAAGGTTTAGGAAAAGTTCTCATGGAAAAAAGCCTGACTTACTGCAGGGAAAACTTCAAGAGCATTCCAATAAAAATCATGGCTCAATACTATCTCCTCGACTTTTACCGGTCCTTTGGTTTTGAAGAAGTTGGAGAAAAATATTTAGAAGATGGGATTTGGCATATTGATATGGTACGGTCGAATTAGGGGGAAGGCTATAATGTAACTTACCCGAAAATATGTTTATAAGCGGCTGTTTTTTAAACTATTAGAGGCGTTGGATTAGTGATGAGTCCGTTCCGAAAACCCTTATTCAGAAATCAAGCCCTCGACCTTTTCCCGAATAAATTCCACTGCATTTTCTAATCCTCCGACATGGCTGCCTCCAGCACTTGCGAAAAAGGGTTGTCCCCCACCGCCCCCTCTAATATGTGAGGCAGCTTCTTTAATTAATTTTCCCGCATGCAGATCATCCTTTGCGATAGATTTACTGATGGCAATCATCAATTGTGGTTTACCTTCTACATCTGCTGCTATGGCAATCACGGCCGGACTCAATTCTGCCTCCAGATTAAAAACCATTGTTTTCAGGGCCTTGGAATCTGCTATGGATAGTTTTTCGGCTAAAAAGTTAACCTCATTGAGCTGCCTGACTTTTGCTTTCAATTCAGACTGAATATTACCTGCCTGCTCTTGATTAGCTTTATCCAGTTCCGATTTTAATTGCTTAATTTCCAGCCTGAAAGCATCAATGGCTTCAACAATATTCGGTGGGTTTTTAAGTGCATCCTTAACCTGATTGAGTACTTCAATCTGATCATTGATATAGTTCTCCGCTCCTTTTCCTGTTAATGCTACTATTCGCCTGATACCTGATGCAACAGAGGTTTCCTGAACGATCTTAAAAGTACCAATTTCGCCTGTTGCCTGTACATGACATCCACCGCACAACTCTGAGGAATAGGAAGGGTCAAAGCTAATTACGCGGACCTCATCGCCATACTTTTCTCCGAAGAGCATCATTACACCCCTTTCTTTTGCCGTCTCAATAGAAACTCCGGCCTCTTCAAGTAATGGGATATTCATGCGTATCCGACTGTTGACCATTTTCTCTATCTGCTGCAATTCCTCTTTGCTTACCTTTTGGAAATGGGAAAAATCGAAGCGTAATTGATCCGGTGCAACAAGCGAACCCTTTTGCTGAACGTGTGTTCCGAGAACTTTTCTGAGGGCAGCATGAAGTAAGTGAGTGGCAGAGTGATTTCTCTGTGTATCAGCTCTTCTTTCAGCATCTACTCTTGCGGAAAAAACCATCTCAGGCTTAGTCGGTAATTTGTCAACTCTATGAACAATCAATTCATTTTCCCTAAAAGTATCAATAACCTTTATCCTATTGGCACCTGCAACCAATTCACCGGTGTCACCGACCTGACCACCACCCTCAGGATAAAAAGGGGTCCTGTCTAAAACGATGTGGATGAACTGCTCATTTTTTTGCTCAGTAATACGATACCTCAAAATGCGAACTTCTTCGAGGGTAAGTTGATGGTATCCGACAAATTCAGAGCTTGTGGATTTACTTACAATTTCCCAATCGCCGACTGTGCGCTTCGCATCAGCTCTCGAACGCTCGCGTTGTTCATTAAGTGCTTTTTCAAATTCAGTCTCATCTACAGAAAGCCCTGATTCTGTTGCCAAAAGTGCTGTCAGATCAAAAGGAAAACCATAGGTATCGTACAACTCAAATGCATCTTTTCCGCTGATTCGACCTTTTACCGGTTCTAAGGTTTTAAAACGCTTAAGTCCATCCGACAAGGTCTTCAAAAAGCTTTTCTCCTCCTCTTTTATCACTGAGGAAACCAAGTCGAGCTGTGCGTGCAATTCCGGAAAAACCTCCTTAAATTGATCGGCTAAAACAGCTACCAATTTCCAGATCATCGGTTCTTCCATTTCCAGGAAGGAATAATAATATCTCACAGCTCTTCTAAGGATACGTCGGATTACATAACCCGCTCCCGTATTGGAAGGCAACGCTCCGTCTGCTATGGTAAAACTAACGGCTCTGACGTGATCGGCAATCACTCGAAAAGCTACATCTGACCCCGCATCTTTACCATATACTCCCTTGTATTTCTTACCGCTTAACTCTTCTATTTTTTGTATAACAGGTGAAAAAACATCGGTATCGTAGGATGACTTTTTATTTTGCAAAACCATACAGAGTCGCTCAAATCCCATACCCGTATCCACATGCCTCGCAGGAAGTGGTACCAGATTGCCATCAGCTTTCCGGTCGTATTGAATGAAAACGAGATTCCAGATTTCAATGACCTCGGGATGATCCATATTGACAAGTGAAGCTCCTTCTACTTTTGCTCGTTCCTCATCATCACGCAAATCGATATGAATCTCGCTACATGGACCACAAGGACCGGTTTCGCCCATTTCCCAGAAATTGTCTTTTTTATCAAAATCCAGAATACGTTCTTTATCCAGAATTTTGCCCCAAATTTCTGCAGCTTCGTTATCTCTACTCACCCCGTCGGTAGCATCTCCCTGAAAAACAGACACATACAATCTATTGGGGTCAATTCCATAAACCTCAGTCAGTAGTTCCCACGCCCACTCGATAGCCTCTTTTTTGAAATAATCTCCAAAAGACCAATTCCCCAACATTTCAAATAAAGTATGATGATAGCTGTCCACACCTACTTCCTCCAGATCATTGTGTTTACCGGAAACCCGAAGGCATTTCTGAGTATTGGCAACTCTTTGGTGATCAATATTTTTTGTCCCTAGAAAATTATCTTTAAATTGATTCATACCCGCATTAGTAAACATCAGAGTCGGGTCATCTTTATTAACAACCGGAGCTGATGAAACAATACGGTGATTTTTTTCTGAAAAAAAATTTAAGAACTTTTGGCGTATTTCTGATGATTTCAAACTTATTTCTTTATTCACTTTAAATAATGGTTTTTTACGTTATTATTTGATTGTTAACTTTGTAAACATTATATTAAATTTTAATATATATACAATCCCTCACAAATCAAACTTAATCAGCACTTTATCTATATTGTTTTTTTATATATTTTTTTACTAATAAAGCGTTAAGGTACTTGGAAAAGAGAGAAATTGTCAATACTTTTGCAACAATCTATTTCCCAATGAGAATATCCGGCTGCAAAAATAGTCATTTTGCCAACAGGATTTAATATGAAGCAAAAAAAGTACGTTTACAATACGAGTACACTGAGGTTTGAAGAGTATAAGGTCTCGACTTCAGCGAAAATATACAGATTTTTAGGAATTTTATCTTCCATCATCATAACTGCAGCAATCATCTACGGATTGGGCAGCACCTACTTCCCTACCCCAAGGGAACAAGCCCTCGAAAGAGAGTTGGAATTAATGTCAGTTAAATATTTAAGCTTTAAAGACAACCTTGAAACCTATTCCAAGGTCCTGAACAATTTACGTGAAAGAGATGATGGTGTTTATCGTATGCTATTTGGGATGGACCCCTTAGACGGCGATATGTGGGAAGGGGGTATTGGAGGTCACAGTCGTTTGGGAGACAATATTGAATTCAACTTCAGTGGTCAATTGGTCAATGAAGTTCAAAACAGATTGGACAGGTTGGAGCGACAATTGGTTATGCATTCCAGATCATTGGAAACCATTGAAGAACTTTCTGAAGATCGCGAAAATATGTTGGCATCCATTCCATCGATCAAGCCGATAAGAATGGATAATCTGCACAGAAGCATGAATTTACTCTCCGGTTTTGGGATGCGATTACATCCTGTACATAAAGTCTGGAGAATGCACTCAGGAATTGATTTCACTGCTCCTCTTGGTACACCAATTTACGCCACAGGTAACGGGGTGGTGACCCGAATTCAAAGAGATCGTACGGGATATGGCACCTTCCTGGTAATTGACCACGGATATGGATATGAAACCCTTTATGCCCATTTGCAAGCCTATAAAGTAGAAGTTGGAGATGAGGTAACCAAGGGTCAGAAAATCGCTACTGTCGGCAATACCGGAACATCTACCGCACCCCACTTACATTACGAAGTAAGATATAGAGGCAATGCCGTTAATCCCATCTATTTCTGTATGGATGGTTTATCCCCTGTAGAATATCAGGAATTAGTAGAAATGGCTTCTATTCCCAATCAGTCATTTGGAGATTGATATTTGAGGCCACTCCGAAAACCCCTTTCTATTACAAATTTTGTTAGGGGTGAGTCTCTTTGTCATAGTTTTCATGAAACTTATCTTTTAACCATTTATAACCGCCAAGTGCCTGGAGAGCAAGTATGCAGCCAAGGAATACTAAGGTTACATCAGCGAGAAATTTCAAGTCTATGGTCATATTGGTAAGTAGTCTGAAAGTGAGGCTAATAAAGAATATTTCAGCAAATGATACCGTATAAAACACCCTTCTACTGCTCAACATGAAGCGGGTGTACTCAATAAAAAATGGCTTAATTATTTTCATGACTTAAAGTTTTAAGATTCAGGATTGTTTATCCATTTTTTTAAAAAAAGCAACTCACAACATCTCATTCCCCCACCACAAAATGATACACAAAAGGCTCACCATTCATTTCCCAAGTCAGATAATAAAATCCGGCAGTCAGTTCGGATACTTGCAATCTATAATGAGACTGATAACCCGCATTATTGAAATTTCGGATGAGTTTTCCGGTATAGTCATATACTTTAAAGGTGATTTCCGTAGCGAGAGCATCATCAAACTCTATTATGAGAAAGTCAGTTGTCGGATTGGGGTATATGTTGATGCCTTGGGAATGGATGTCGGTAACTGAGGTGATCCAACACCCGTTAAAATTTGGATTGGTGTAGAGCATTTCATCATTATTATAAAAACATAATAATGCCTCATGGACATCCAAAAAACATCCAATATGTCCGATGTAAGCCCCCATAGAGCCTAATCCCTCGACAAAATAAACTTCAAAACCTTCATCTTGCCATTGGTAACAATCTAAAAGTAATCGTTTTCTTAGGCTTCCATCTAAAAGCTCAATGGTATCAATTCCTACAACAATATATTCGAAACTATCCACAAAATCCAAGTAGGGAATAGTAATCCGATCCCCTATTTCCAGATTGAAGTCCATAAAAATACGCTCCTCGCTTCGAGTAATTCCATACACGACCCCATTTTCTTCACGGAATAAACCTATATTTCCCCAGTTATCTCCGTGCTCAGATCCCGTACCCTGAAATTGAAAGTACCACTGCCCCTCGAAGAAAACACTATCCGCAGAAAAGCGAAATCTATGAGAACCATAACTATTGTCAATCCAGGAATATCCTACAGTTGTCCAGGTATTTTCCGGAGATACATATTTATAATAGGTGGCTTGTTTATTGTCTCGGTTGTCCTCTGTAATGGATGATGTCTGACCAATCATATACCCGGAGATTGAGGCAACCGTAAAAAGAATTGTTGTCAGCGTAATTTTGAAGTTGGTTTGAGTTTTCATGTTTAGTGTTTTATTAGATAATGTTTGTTTTTAAAACTTGTGATTAATTCTTTCTCTCACTGATAATCATAATGTAAATTTTTGATTTCAGAATATCATAAAGGTGTGGTACAAATATATACAAATTTATACAGATTTTAGACATGGTAAAAAATAGAGGCTATGATATAAAACAATGTGTTAAAAAACCGAAACGAAATTAATCAGATAAATAATTGAAAAATTGTTGAGCAGAACCTCATTCAGTGCTTTCGGTTTTGGGTGTAGAACTGCAAGGTATTTCCAATATCCTGTAGGTTGGTGGCCCTGCTTGTTCCCACCAGAAGGTGGTGAATCAAACCAGGGTTGGTGAGCATTTCGACATGCTCAATAACCTCCTCCCGAACCAAGGTTTGAAGCCAGAGCAGAATTTGAATCCTAATAGCTTATATCACAGTCAATACAGTTTCCAAAAATTCCGAAGATGATCTTTCGGCTAAAGCCAATATAATAGCTGTTTTCTCAGACCACAGGCTAAAGCTGTGTGGTAATTGTATAGCAGTAATTTGTTCTTTATGAATGACTATAGCGTTCTGAATTCTCGGTTAAAAGGGTCGAAATATCTAATTCCTTGCAGGTCTGTTTTGTAAGCAGACTAACTTTAGACTCAATAATTATTTCTGCCCTGTGAAATGAAACCTGACAATAAACCTCCTCATTCCCCCACCACAAAATGATACACAAAAGGCTCACCATTGATTTCCCAAGTCAGATAATAAAATCCGGCAGTCAGTTCGGATACTTGCAATCTATAATGAGACTGATAACCCGCATTATTGAAATTCCGGATGAGTTTTCCGGTATAGTCATATACTTTAAAGGTGATTTCCTGAGCGGGAGCATCATCAAACTCTATTGTGAGGAAGTCAATTGTCGGATTGGGGTATATGTAGATGCCTTGGGAATGGATGTCTGTAACTGAGGTGGTTATCCAGCACTCATCATAATTCTCATTTGAGTATATCATCTCCCCATTTTGGTAAAAACATAAAATTGGGTCGTGTGGAATATCAACAGCACAGTGAACAAGATAAAAATTTTGATTGAGAGAACCAATTCCCTCCACCCAATAATAATAACCAAAATCCTCATCATAACAGCCAAGAACTACCCTTTTTCTGAGGCTTCCATCTAACAATTCTATACTGTCCACTGAGACCACTGAATAATGATTGGTCCAGATGCCCAAAGGCTGATAAATGGATAAAACTTCTCCTTCTTCTACATTAAAATCCATCAGTAAAGATTCAGCACCCCAAGCATATACAAATATCTTCCCATTCTCCTCTCTGTATAATTCTAGATTATTCCAATTCTCATCTTCTTGAGATTTAGTCCATTGTAATTGAAAGTACCATTTTCCATCAACTTCAACACTATCATTATGAAAACGATACTGTCTAGGTTTGAGATTATTATTCCCCGACCATAGACTATATGTATAACTCGTCCAGTTATTTTCCGGAGATATTGTTTTATATGTATGGGATTCATTATTTCTTAAATCACCTTCATTTGTTGATGTTTGACCCACCAAATTTCCGGAAATCGAATAAAGGATAAAGAGAATTGTTGTCAGCGTAATTTTGAAGTTTGTTTGAGTTTTCATGTTTAGCGTTTTATTATAAAATGTTTGTTTTTATGGCTTGTGATAAATTCTTCCTCTCACTGATAAGCATAATGTAAATTTTAGCTTGGCTATGATATAAAATAATGTGTATATGAAAGAATTTTTGTATATTTGAGTCTTGAAACGAATAAAAAATAAACAGGGATGGAAAGTATTACTCAGATT
>SLKL01000100.1 GCA_007134625.1 Saprospiraceae bacterium | reverse complement strand
CCCAATGCCAGTTGGACGGCTTCATGACCGCGCGATGTAGCGTGAACATATTTAGAGACCACTTTGAAATTTTCCTCATACAGTTCCGTCATGGATTTGGAAGTGCACATTAATTTATAGGCATCCAAAAGCGTATCGAGACCTACTTTTTCTTTATTGTTAGCAGTTTTTACTGTATCCGCCATGAAGTTGATTTTTATCGGTTTTTAAATGCGGCAATCGTCTTTTTAGAAAAATCGGATAAAATAAGCTGTCCACTCATCCTTGCCCGTTCCTCAAGTAATTCCCCCCAATTTTCGGTTCCTTCCCAGAAAACTTTTTTCAAGGAATTCAAAGCTTCCGGATTGTATGATGTAAGTTCATCAATTATTTTATTGATGTGGTTATCCAGATCTTCCGTGCTTTCAAAAATTTCTGCGTACAAGCCTTTTTGCTTTGCATATTCTGCTGTTTGCCATTGGTTTGGACTTAGTGCCATAGTTGAAAATGCGGAAAGTCCAGTCTTTCTCGATACAGCAGGACCAATTACAAAGGGGCCAATGCCGACTGCCAGTTCACTGAGACGTATAGATGCGAATTTAGTAGCAAAGCAATAATCCGTAGCGGAAAGTAATCCTACACCACCGCCGACAGCTTTTCCTTGTACTCGCCCTATGACCAGTTTTCCGCAAGTTCTTATAGAATTGATGACATTGGCAAAACCCATGAAGAATTTTTTTCCGGTAACACCATCTTCGATTGCAATCAGCTCATCAAAACTCGCTCCTGCACAAAAAGTCCTGTTCCCTGCACTTTTTAACAAAATCAGCATAGTGTCCGCATTTTTACCTGCTTCCAAAATCTGACGGCTGAGTTCGCTCAGCAAGTTACCCGGCAGTGAATTATGAGACGGATGATAAAATTCAATCTCAGCAACTGCTCGTGATTGGGTTGTTTTGACGTAGCCTGTATTTTGGTTGTCTTTACTCATTTCTTTATTTTCTTATTGACTTTGATCCAGCTTTTTTACCATAGTTAAAATAGTTGCAATAGCGACAGTTTCACCTGTTTCGTCATAGACATCTACCAGATATTTTACAATCCCCTTAGCTATGTCGTCATCGCTTCTTTTTTCCTGATCCACTTTTTCTTTAACAGTTAAGCGCACACCAATGGTTGCTCCTGCATAAACGGGCTTAGTAAATCTGCACTCCTCAAGTCCGTAATTCAGCAAGACAGGTCCTTTCGCAGCATCCACAAATAATCCTGCCGCAGCAGAAAGTATGAAATAGCCGTGTGCTACTCTTTTTTCAAAAATAGTATCATCGAGAGAGGTCTCATCCGTATGTGCGTAAAAATGATCCCAACTCACATTGGCGAAATTAATGATATCCGCTTCAGTTATGGTACGCTTGTGGGTGATTACCGTTTCTCCCACTTCCAACTCCTCAAAATGTTTTCTGAAAAGATGCTGTCCGGGATCCTTGTACTTACCTCCTACCTGATACTGCTGCGTAATTTCAGAAAGGGTAGTGGGTGAACCCTGAATTGCACATCTCTGCATATAGTGTTTTACACCTCTCACACCTCCCATTTCTTCACCTCCACCTGCACGTCCCGGACCTCCGTGGACAAGCAACGGCATAGGAGACCCATGACCGGTACTCTCTTTTGCACAATCTCGGTTGAGGACAAGTATTCTACCGTGATGTGTGGCTGCACCAAGAGTGTAATCCCTCGCTATATTGTCGTCATAAGTCGCTATGGAGCTAACGAGCGAGCCTTTACCCATTTTTGCCAACTGAATGGCTTCGTCCAGGTTGTTGTATGGGATGATGGTACTCACAGGTCCAAATGCCTCCACCTCATGTACTGCGTGGTTTTCAAATGGCTTTTCTTCCAGTAAGAGCACAGGTGACAGGAATGCCCCTTTTTCAGCATCCCCTCCCATAAGCTGACTGATTCCTTCTGCTCCGTAAAGCAACTTAGCAGTTTTTCTCAGCTCCTCAATTCGCTCCTTAACCTCATTCACCTGATCCTTACCCGCAAGTGCGCCCATTCTTACGCCTTCTACTCTCGGATCGCCTATAGTAGTCTTTTGCAGTTGAGCACTAAGGGCTATTTGAACATCTTCCACCCATTTTTCCGGAACAATTATCCTTCTGATTGCGGTACACTTTTGTCCGCACTTGACGGTCATTTCTTTTCTCGCTTCTTTGATAAAAAGGTCGAATTCAGGGGTGCCGGGTGCTGCATCAAGTCCTAATATAGAACTGTTGAGTGAGTCCGCCTCCATGTTAAAAGGCACCGCCTCAGATATGATGCGGGGATGTGATTTAAGCAATCGCCCGGTATCTGCTGAGCCGGTAAAAGTGACTACATCCTGCGATTCTACGAAGTCCAGAAGATTTCTCGCTGATCCGCAAATGAGTTGAAGCGCACCTTCCGGAAGTATTTCTGATTTGATGATATCCCTTACCATCGCTTCGGTCAGATAGGAAGTCAGGGTTGCTGGCTTTACCACTGCAGGTACTCCGGCAAGTAGGTTGACAGCTATTTTTTCCAGCATACCCCATATCGGAAAGTTAAAGGCATTGATATGAACCGCAACGCCTTCTTTTGGCACCATTATGTGGTGACCGATAAAAGTATTTCCTTTGGAAAGTGGTGCATGTTCTCCATCTACATAATAAGGTTGATCGGGAAATTTCCGCCTCAGTGAGGCATTGGCAAAAAGGTTGCCGATTCCGCCTTCTATATCTATCCAGCTATCCACTTTGGTAGCTCCTGTCTGATAGGAGATTTCGTAGTATTTATCTTTCATGGAAAAAAGGTGGAGGGCAAGGGCTTTGATCATCCTTCCTCTTTCCTGAAAAGTCATTTTTCTAAGGGCGGGATTCCCTTTTGTTCTGCCGTAATCCAGTACTTTACCGAAGTCAATGCCTTCTGCAGAAGCATAAGAGATAAGTTGTCCATTGGAGGCATCAACGAGCGGTGTTCCGTCACCGGTGCCTTCTGTCCATTGTCCTAAAATGTAATTACCGACTTTATTCATTTAGATGGTTGTTTTAAATGTTTATGCTAATAGAATGGGAATTTCCAAAGAGAGTTCAAAAGTACGAATTGGTTCTGAGGTGGACAAATTATT
>SLKL01000146.1 GCA_007134625.1 Saprospiraceae bacterium | reverse complement strand
AACTTTGATATCCATTTGACAGGCACAAATTCCATCAACTGTACCGGTAACTTTGAAGTCCATATCACCCAATGCATCTTCGTCACCTAAAATATCAGATAGAATAGAAAATTTATCTCCCTTAGCAATCATACCCATTGCAATTCCTGCAACAGGCTTCTTCAAATTGATACCTGCATCCATTAATGAAAGACTTGATGCACAAACGGTAGCCATAGAAGAAGAACCATTAGACTCAAGTATATCCGAAACAATTCTGATAGTATAGGGAACATCTGTAGGGAGCATTCTCTTAATTGACCTGCCCGCTAAATTAGCGTGACCAACCTCTCTACGTCCGGGACCTCTCATTGGCTTAACTTCTCCAACGCAGAATGCCGGAAAATTATAATGCAGGATAAACTTCTCATTATAATTAGCCAAAGCATTATCAATAAGTTGTGAATCTTGTTTTGATCCCAAAGTCAAAGTGGTCAAAGATTGTGTCTCTCCTCTTGTAAAAATTGCTGAACCGTGAGCAGCCGGCAGATAATCTATCTCACACCATATATCTCTGATCTCATTGGATACTCTACCGTCAAGGCGACGGCCTTCATTCAAAGCCATATCTCTGATGACTTCTTTTTTTACTGTGTCGTAGTACTCACCAATCTTTCCACCGAATTCCTCAATGTATTCCTCTCCTTTTTCTTCAGTTACCTGCTCGATAAATTCATCAATAATTGCAGTAAAACCTTCCTTTCTCTCCGGCTTTGTTAATCCACCTCTGGCAACTTCAAGAACTTTAGGTCCAAGTTCAGTTTCGATGCGATTGAATAACTCTTCATCTTTTTCAGGTAAAACAAACTCTCTTTTGACGGTCGCACTTTCACCAACTTTTTGAGCAAGGTCCAATTGAGCCTGACATTGCACTTTAATAGCCTCATGACCAATCTTGATGGCTTCAATTAATTCACTTTCATCACATTCGTCAGCCTCTCCTTCAACCATCATAACATCGGTTAAAGTTGCAGCTACAATAACATCAAGTGTAGCACCTTCCAAGTCAGATCGACATGGGTTAACTACATAATTTCCATTGATTTTTGCAACCCTCACCTCAGATATAGGACCATTCCATGGAATATCTGATACTGACAGCGCAGCCGAAGCGGCTAAGGCAGCATAAGAGTCTGGCAAAGTTTCTTCATCACCACTAATCAGGTTAATGATAACCTGTGTTTCGTTCATATAACCATCAGGGAAAAGCGGTCTGATTGCCCGGTCAACAAGACGACAAATCAATACTTCATAATCTGATAACCTGGCTTCGCGACGGAAAAAGTTACCCGGTATTTTACCGGCAGATGCGAATTTTTCCTGATAATCCACAAATAGTGGAAAAAAGGGTGCATCTTCTTTTGCTTCTTTATTACTTACAACTGAGGCAAACAACATAGTGTCACCTATTCTTACAACAACAGAGCCATGTGCTTGTGTAGCTAATTTACCTGTCTCAATAATAACATTTTGTCCATCAGGCAATTGAAATTCCTGCGTAATTGGTATTTGCTTTCCCATAATATTTTTATAAACTGAATAATTTGAATGAATAGTGGTGTTGGGGCACCTGAACGTAATGGTAGATAAATAAAAATTGCTCTCTTCAATCAAAGAGAGCAATTTATGTTTATTTTCTAATTCCTAATTTTTCGATTAACTCACGATACTTGACGATGTCTTTTCCTGCTAAGTATCGAAGCATTCTCCTTCTTTTACCAACCAAACCCAAAAGAGTTTTTCTGGAGGAGTGGTCTTTTTTGTTTCTCTTAAGGTGTTCTGCTAATCCTTTTATTTTGTGAGTAGCCAGGGCGATTTGTCCTTCAGTAGAACCGGTGTTGGTTTCAGAGCCACCGAACTCCTTGAAAATCTTTAACTTGTCTTCTTTCGTTAAGTAATTTGCCATTATATTTTTTTAAATGATTACCAATAGTGATCTCGTGGATCAGTTATAGCGCCGCAAAGGTAAGAAAAATGAGTGACTTTCAATCAATTTTGTAAATTTATTTTATAAACCAAAAATTGAGAAAAAAACGACTAACGCACTTTATCCTCTTTAGCCCGATTCCAGAGCGCATCCATTTCCTCAAGTGTCATTTCCTCAAGGGATTTTTCAGCATTGGCTTCTATGTATTCAAATCGCTGTTTAAATTTTGTGTTAATTTTTGCCAAAGCGGTTTCCGGATCTATATTTTCATATCTCGCATAGTTGATGAGAGAGAAAAGAATATCCCCAAATTCCTCTTCTTTTTCACTGTGAGACAGATGCTTAGCTTCTCTGAATTCAGCCAACTCCTCCTCTACTTTTTCCCAGACCTGATCTTTATTATCCCATTCAAAACCTACCTGTGCAGTTTTGTCCTGCATTCGATAAGCTTTAATCATAGCGGGTAGGCTATTGGGTACGCCGCCCAAAACAGATTTTTTTACACCTTCTGACATTTTTATCTGTTCCCAATTCTTTTTTACCTCTGCCTCATCTGCAACAACGGTATCTCCGTAAATGTGTGGGTGCCTTTTTATTAACTTATCACATACTGCATTCAAGGTGTCAGCAATATCAAACTTTCCTTGTTCCTCGCCAATTTTAGCATAAAAAACCATATGAAGAAGAATATCACCCAATTCCTCTTTTATATCACCCCAGTTTTCTTCTGTTATGGCATCAGCTAATTCGTAGGTTTCTTCTATGGTCAAATTCCGAAGACTGTGAATGGTCTGCTTTCGATCCCAGGGACACTTTTCCCTTAATTCATCCATTATTTCCAGTAATCTCCCAAATGCTTTGAGTTTATTATCCATGCGTTATTAGTAAAAATTTTCAATAGGGCACAAAGATAATGAAACCTGATTGATGATATGATTTGATTGTAACTAATCAAAAAATATCGATCAAAATAAAATAGCAACTATTCATATAGGATTTAATCAATAAATTATACTTGTTAGAAGCCCGAATGGGGTGATATGATTGTAAAAAAGAAGGCTGTGATATAAACTATTGGGGATTCAAAATCTGCTCATGCTGTAAACTACAGGGTTTTAGAAATTCCATCTCGTCTTTTGGACGAGAATCTGCCCGTCTAGCATAATATACTTTCTTT
>SLKL01000117.1 GCA_007134625.1 Saprospiraceae bacterium | reverse complement strand
TCCAAACCACTGAGCTCGAGAATAGAATCATCATTCCAACCATCTCGCCAGGGTTTAATCTTTGAAGTGAAATTCAATAATTCGCGTAACTTCATTTGATCAGGAATCTCGATGTAGGGTGCAGAAAAAGTGAGTTGGTGATATAGCTCAGCTACAGGGATTGGAATGTTTGCAGAAAAAAAATCTATCCTTCCTCTCGTAGGTGATAAATGTCCTGAAATGATTTTTAGTAAGGTACTTTTCCCTGATCCGTTTGGACCGGTTACACCAACTACGGTATCCGTTTCGAGAACAGCATTAATGGATTTCAATACAGCATCTGAACCGTAGCGAAGACCGACGTTTTTTAATTCAATCCTATCAGGCATCAGAGTTGTTTAAACCCCTTCATTATCCCTCTATCTGCATTGCCAATGAAAGAGAGGATATAATCTCTTTCAGGACTTGCATCTACGTCCGTTTCAATGATTTTCAATGCCTGAGTGGTATTGTGACCTTTCACGAATAAAATGCGGTATATCTGTTGTATGTGGTTGATCTGCTCTCTTGTAAATCCCCTTCTTTTCAGGCCGATGGAGTTTACACCCGCATAGGATAAGGGCTCTCGGGCAGCTTTGACGAAAGGTGGAATGTCTTTTCTCACTAAGGAACCACCACCCAGCATAGTATGTGCTCCAATTTTTACAAACTGATGTACCGCTGACATACCCCCCAAAACAGCAAAGTCCTCTATTATGATATGACCGGCCAGGTTCACATTATTGGCTATGATGCAATTGTTTCCAATAACACAGTCGTGAGCTACGTGTACATAGGCCATAATCAGACAATTTTCACCTATGCTCGTTTCAAAATTAGCTGCTGTACCGCGATTTAAAGTGCAATATTCGCGGATGATGGTATTTTTCCCAACAGAAATAGTCGAATATTCTCCTTGATATTTTAGGTCCTGAGGTGCAGCCCCCACTACTGCTCCGGGAAATACTTTTACACCTTCAGCCAGTCTTGATCCATTCAAAATGGAGACATGTGACTCAATAACGCAGTTGTCTGCTATTTCTACATCTCCCTCAATATGACAAAAAGGTCCAATTTTCACATTGTTCCCAATCTTTGCTTTGGGGTCTATTACACTTAAAGAATTATTAATCATTTTTTCGGTCGCTTAATTATTTGTGCTGTCAACTCACCTTCAGAAACCAGTTTATCTCCTACATAGGCAGAACCAAACATGTGGCAGATACCCCTTCTTATAGGTGAGAGCAATTCCAGTTTAAAAATAAGGGTATCACCGGGTACCACTTTATGCTTAAATTTTGCTTTATCAATTTTTAAAAAATAAGTATCGTAATCAGCCGGATTGTCCACGTTTGAGAGTACCAGTATTCCACCTGTCTGAGCCATGGCTTCAATTTGCAAAACGCCGGGCATCACGGGATTTCCGGGAAAGTGTCCTTGAAAATAGGATTCGTTAATGGTCACATTTTTAACGGCCACAACTGTTTTTTCTGTTATCTCAATCACCTTATCGATAAGCAAGAATGGATAGCGGTGAGGTAGTAAACAATTGATTTGATTTACATCCAGTACCGGTGGGTCTAAGGGATCATACTTTGGAATTACCTTTAATTTCTGAAACTCCCTGTATTTGCGTTTCAGTATTTTACCAAAACTCACGTTGGAGGTATGACCGGGTTTTTTGGCAACAATCTTACCCTGAATATACTTGCCTAAAAGTGCCAGATCACCAATTACATCCAGCAATTTGTGCCTTGCGGGCTCATTTTTAAAATGAAGTTTAATGGTATTGAGAATACCTTCCTCTTCTATCGTAACCGATTCTTTACCCAATCTGTTAGCCAGGTCGGACAATTGATCTTCGTTCATCTTGACATCTGCGATCACGATGGCGTTATCGAGGTCTCCACCTTTGATTAATCCAAGGTCGAGCAGATTTTCCAGTTCTCTAAGGAAAACAAAAGTCCTGCATGGTGCAATTTCTTTTTCAAAATTTTCCAAGTCACTCAATGCAGCATATTGCTGACCCAGTATCTCGGAATTAAAGTCAATCATTACGGTGACTTCAAATTTATCATTGGGCAATGCCATGATTTCAGTACCTGTAACTTCATCTCTGAATGTTATGGGTTCCGTAATTTTGAATACTTCTCTCTCTGCTTCCAGGTCCTGAATTCCAGCCTCTTGAATTATTTTCATAAATGGTGCAGCGCTCCCATCCACTATGGGCACCTCAGGTCCATCCAGATCAATGGTTGCATTGTCCACACCCAAAGCATAGAGTGCAGATAAAACATGTTCAACAGTATGCACAATTGCCTCTCCGGACTGTATACTCGTACCTCTGTTAGTAGAAACCACTTTGGAAACATCTGCCAACACTTCCACATTGGGGCACTTGAGGTCTGTTCTTCTGAATCTGATTCCGTGGTTAGAGGGTGCGGGGTGAATGGTCATATTGACCGTTTCCCCGGTATGCAACCCTATTCCCGAAATTCCGGCAGACTGTATTAATGATTTTTGTTTCATATCCATGGTCCTGAAACCCGGGTTGGAATTTTAAATAAAAAAGCCAAACGGGCCATTTAAAAATGTACTTTCTAAAAAACAGCCCAAAATTAGTTGAAATAATTGAATTGAAGAAATTATTAAGACTTTGCCTTTAACTCTTTGAGTTCTTTTTCAAGCTCAGCCATTTTTTTCATGATTTCAGGTAACTTTTTAAAACCGATATAGGATTTCAAAAAGTCGCTATAGGGTATTGCAGGTGAGCCAAACTGACTTGTCCCTTCTTCTTTAATAGAGCCCATAATACCGGATTGTCCTGCAATTTTTGTTCCGTCCGCTACTTTGATGTGCCCACTGATACCGACCTGACCCCCTATCATGCAATTTTTCCCTATCTTGGCACTACCGGCTACACCGCATTGAGCAGCCATTACCGTATTTTCACCTATGATTACATTATGCGCAATCTGAATCAGGTTATCGAGTTTAACTCCATTTTGTATAACTGTGGAGCCCATAGTCGCTCTATCTATCACTGTGTTGGAACCAATTTCAACATCATTTCCGATAACTACATTACCAATTTGCGGTACCTTTTCATACTTACCCGTTTCATTAGGCTG
>SLKL01000092.1 GCA_007134625.1 Saprospiraceae bacterium | reverse complement strand
CAGGAAGAGCAGCCTTATTGTTCAATATTGCACACTACGGTATCAGACCCTGGCCCTGGATATTGATTGCATTGGCGTCGCTTATCATTTTTCCTGATCTCGATGCATTGAGAAGTGCCTTCCCGGATGTTCCTGATTCAGTAATCAATGACGACATGGCCTATCCGGCTATGCTTACTTATCTACCTGCAGGACTACTTGGTTTGATATTGGCCTCCCTGATTGCCGCACTGATGTCCACACTTTCCACTCACTTGAACTGGGGAGCAAGTTATGCTGTCCACGATTTTTATCAGCGTTTTATTCGACCTGAAGCATCTGAAAAAGAACTGGTCACCATGGGTAGAATCTTTACCCTTATCATTATGGTTGTAGCAGCATTGTTTGCTCTTACTTTAGAAAATGCACTGGAAGTATTCAATCTGATTCTGCTTATTGGAGCCGGAACAGGATTGCTTTTTATCTTAAGGTGGTTTTGGTGGAGAATCAATGCAGCAAGTGAAATAGCAGCAATGGTTATTTCCTTTGTGGTGGCACTGTTGCTATATAAAATTTTACCGGATAATTTTGAGTTTTGGAGTGAAATGCCCGGTCATTATAAACTGTTGCTTGGGATAGTAATCACCACCATCGGCTGGATAACCGTCACCTTTTTAACCCCTCCTGAAAAAGACAAAGTTTTACTGAATTTTGTGGACAAAGTCAGACCCCACCTATTCGGCTTTAAAGAAGTACTCCACCGCAATGGCTGGAAGGAAGAAGATTATCCAAGTTCCAGTTTCTCCAAAGAGCTTACAGCTATGTTCGCAGGTGTGTTTATGGTCTATGCCGCACTTTTTGGCACCGGATTCTGGATATATGGGCAGATTGTGGAGGGGCTAATGGCTACGGTAGTTTTTGTTATTACGGCAGGCATCATATTTCGATTGAAATCGAAGGTGTTTTGATTTTTAAACCCCTGATGCCTTCTCAAATATCTCAACATACTTTATCAATCAGGATTTAACCAACAAATTATTCCATATCAGGAAGCTACTCTATTATAAACTTTAAAAAACAATGGTATTACAACTCATTCTGAAACTGATAACCCCAGTTCTCTTTTTAGACAAAAGTGGCTTTCGAGGCGGATTTATTTTAATTAAATTAACAAAACAGGACTTCAGGCATATCAGTCCACTATATTTTAATCACTATCTTTGCGGTCGTTTTACTATGTTATACTAAAAACTACTTATTAGCGTATCTAAAAAGGTGGAATATCCCTCAACAATTGGCTATTCCAAATGTAAAATATCTTGACGAAAAAAATTGATTTCAAAAAAAACTTATAAAATGTTCATTCAATCTATTACCACTAAAACTTATTCAATCATGAGTATCTTTTTTACTTTAATTCTGGGTTTGTTTTTCACTGCATGTGGAAGCGAAGGTTCATCATCTGTAGAAAATGAAAATAGTAGTGCAGCAGTTCAAGCCGCTCCATCTATTAACGACAATGAATTGTTAGGAGATTTTGACCCATCACAGCATATTCCTCAGGGTCTACAAGCTACGCATTCAGATCGAGTTAGGATAAGTGTTCATGTAGAGGGTTTTACAGATGGAGGAGAGGCAAGTTTAATTGGTCATTTTGGTGAACAGAGGTACCGTGCTGCAAGCGCTCCGATAGATGGAAATGGGAGATTTGTTTTTGAAAATGATGAACCATTCAGAGAGGGAATTTACATAGTTGCACTGCCCAATAATAGCGGTTTTCAGATTTCATTGGTTGAAGGACAAATGGACTTTGAGTTAAAAACGAGAAGTGGGAATCTAGTTGAAGATATGCAGGTAGTTACCCCCAATCAGGAAAATCAACTTAATTTTGCGATAGCTCAATTTGAAGCTGAGAACAGAAGTCAGATTGAAACTATAAATCGCACCATCAACTCTTTAGAAGAAGGTTCAGAAGAGCGACTTGAAAAAGAAAAGGAACGAGATAAATTGGCAGCACAAAGAAGGGCTGTAATTATGGCGTTAACCGATTATTATCCCAACTCGCTTTATGCAAAATTTAAGGTAGGTGGTCAGAATCCCCAAATAAGAAGAGATTTAGTCAACGAAGACGGCACACCAAATCTTAGAAAGCAGGCCTATCACTTTAGAAACGAATTCTGGAATAGCGTTGATTTCAGCGACGAAAGATTACTCAATACACCCGTAATCATCAATATGACAAGGCGCTATATGGATGAGTTGGTGCCACAAAATGCCGATTCCATAAACAAATACGCCAGTTTATTAATTGATCGTACTCTTGACTATCCGGATTATTTTCAATTTTTTGCTAATTGGATTACCAATAACTTTGATGCGAGAAATACCACCATTATGGATCCTGAAGCAGTTTTTGTTCACATGATTCAAAATTACTTTACTCATGAAAGGGCATTCTGGTCAGACCCCGCCAATATAGACGGCCTTCAAATGAGAGCATCTGAGATGGAAGCAAGTCTTGTAGGGAATCAAGCACCCAATGTTACGGCTAACGACCCGGATGGTGTACCAAGGACCCTGCTGGACAGTGATAAGGATTACATCATAGTGTATATATTTAATCCCACCTGTGAACATTGTATGAAAGAAACTCCATTGCTCGTAGAATGGCACAATAACAATCGGGATTTAGCAGATGTATATACCATTGTTTTAGATACGGATTATGATGAGTGGACTCAGTATCTCCGCAGTGCCAATATGGGTAACTTTACCAATGTTTTTGATCCTACAAACAGGGCTTTTTACAAAAGATATTATGTAGATATCACCCCGGAAATATATGTAATCAACCCGGATAGAACTATTATCGCCAAAAATCTGAAAACTTTCCAGATTGATACCATGATTGGCAGGGACAAAGAAAGAAGAGGGGTGCAATAGAAATTAGAATTTAGTCTATTTACAGCGAGCTTTATTGTAAATTACGAATTAGGAATTACGAATTATAAGTTATGAAGTACGAGATACGAGGTTCGAGTTACGAGGTAATAGGTTCAAAGTACGACATGTTAAACCTTACTTACGCCTTAAACTTTACACAATACACCATAAACAATTTCAACTCCACTCAACAGATAAAATACCGCCATAAAAAAGGTGATTAGGTATGT
>SLKL01000050.1 GCA_007134625.1 Saprospiraceae bacterium | reverse complement strand
GTACATATATTTTCGTATCTTTTAATATTAAAGAGTCTCCTTCGAAAACCTTTTCGTCATGAAAATGAGCGAAAAATTCAAGATCGAGGAAGAAGGTGAAATATTCCTCAGCGTAGCCTTAGCTACGCTGAGGAAAGATTTCATCAGATGACGAAGATATTGTATTTTGCAGCAATTTGTAATAGAAAGGGTTTCCGGAGGAGACTCTTAAAAGATCAAAAATCACCGAGATGTATAACAAAGTAACTTTAATCGGCCGCCTTGGAAAAGATCCTGAAATTCGATCATTGGACGAAAACACCAAAGTAGCGAGAATAACTTTAGCTACCAATGAAAGCTATAAGGACAGAAACGGCGAATGGCAGGACAGGACAGAGTGGCATAATGTTGTAGTTTGGAGAGCAGCAGCTGAAAGGGTGGAGCGTCAACTTAGGAAAGGTATGCTTACCTTTGTTGAAGGTAAAATTGGCTACCGCAAATACACTGATAAGGATGGTATTGAGCGTTACTCAACGGATGTTACAGCCTATATTGTAAAACCTCTGGAGAAATTAGAAGATACCGGTAGTACAGGCAGTTCAACTCAGCCACCGGCTTTTAAAGAAGTTGAAGAAAAAAAGGAAGAATCCTCCGAACAGGATACTTCCAATAAAGAGGATGATGATCTTCCTTTTTAACCATTTTCAAACAAAATTTAAAGGCATTGGAATCTGAACCTCCCCCATCGGGATATTATGCATTAGCGGGTTTTATTTTTTTAGCAGTTACCCTGCCGGAATTGGCAACGCCCTTAATTTTACTGCTTATATTATTGATTTTTTCAGGTCTCATATCGGGCTCTGAGGTAGCTTTTTTTTCACTTTCACCTAATCAAACGGCTGAGTTAAGGGAACAAACAGACCTGAGTTCTCAAAGAATACTTCGCTTGAGGGAAAGACCAAGGACCCTATTAGCGACCATATTGATTGTCAATAATTTCATCAATATTGCCATAGTTGTGCTTTCGGATTTTATTCTGTGGCGAACATTGCCGGAGACTACCTTCGAAAAATGGTCTTTTTTCGTAGTTCAGCATTTGCCTTTTCTCGAAGGAAATCTCTTTGGACTTACCCGTACTTTTAATTTTCTGGTAACGGTTGCCGGTGTGACTTTCCTGTTGGTTTTGTTTGGAGAGGTGACACCAAAGGTATATGCCAAAGTCAACAATCTTAAATTGGCGCGATTCATGGCCTGGCCATTGTCTATTTTAAAAGATTTACTGTGGCCTGTCTCCAAACTTCTGGTCAACTGGTCAAATTCCATTGAAAGCCGAATCAACCGAGATGGCTTGAATAATGAAAATGTAGATAGAAAACAGGAGATTGATAAAGCCATTGATTTGACCGTAAGTAATGATGTGGACTCGGCTTCTGAGATTGATATCCTGAAAAGCATTGTAAAGTTCAATGATGTTTATGTAAGGCAAATCATGACGCCCCGGGTAAATGTAGTGGGTCTTGAATTTGGAGTGGATTACAATGAAGTACTCAAAGTGGTAAAAGAATCAGGCTACTCAAGGCTGCCGGTATTCAAGGATGATCTCGACAATATCGTCGGACTACTTTACATCAAAGACCTGATTGGGAAACTGGATAAAGACAAAGATGATGAAGAGTGGCAGGAACTCATACGCAGCAATATTTTATACGTCCCCGAAAACAAGAAAATCAATGAACTGCTCAGGGAGTTTCAGCAGAAACGCATGCACATGGGAATAGTAGTGGACGAATACGGTGGTTGTTCAGGAATAGTCACTTTGGAAGATATTATGGAAGAAGTTATCGGAGAAATCCGGGATGAGTTTGATGCGGAAGAAGAACTCGAATACGTGAAGCTCGATAATAGAAATTATATTTTTGAGGGAAAAATTCAACTAAATGACGTCTGCAGAGTCATGGGTATTGATACCAATACTTTTGATAATGTGCGTGGAGAAGCTGATACCATAGCCGGACTATTTCTGGAAATCCTTGGAAGATTACCCAAGCAAAATCAGGAAATCACAGTCGGTGCATTCAAATTTAATGCTGTTGTGGTCAATAAAAGGCGGATTGAGAAAGTTAAAACAACAATTCTGTATTGATCAATCAAAAAACATGAAGTACCATATATATTATCCTTTTCTTTTTATTCTGATTCTGATTTTCGGTGTCGGCTTGACTTCCTGTGGAGATGGAGCTGTGGACAATCCCAAACCAAGGGTTTTCCCCAAGGTCTATTACCCGGAGAGGGGTTATGTGCTGTTTGATTCAGAGGATTGTCCATTTACTTTTGAAATCCCGATTTACTCGGAAGTAGATCAGGACATCAGATTTTTTGACGAAGACCCGCTTCACCCATGTTGGTTTGATATCGTCATTCCCATATTTGATGCGAGGATATATTTCAGTTATTCACCCATTAACTCGAGATCAGATTTTGATAAGTACATCACGGATGCGTATAAAATTGCCAATCAGATCAATCAAAGATCGGACTTTATGGATGAGCTTCTAATATCGAGAGGTGACGTAGGTGGTATCATTATGGAGTTTGAAGGTCATGCAGCCTCACCCATGCATTTTTTATTGACAGATACGACTCAGCATTTTCTCAAAGGTGCACTCTATTTCAATACAAGAGTCAGACCGGACTCCCTTGCTCCTGTAGTTGAGTTCCTTAAAGAGGACATCGGTCGCGCTCTCGAAACTTTTGAATGGAAAAAATAATCGGCTCTTGGCTTCTGGCTTTTGGCTTCTGGCTCTTGGCTTCTGGCTCTTGGCTTCTGGCTCCTAGCTTTTGGCTTGTTTGTGAACAAGGTAAATGTTTGTGATACATATCCGAAATTCAGGGATTTCATGAATTTTGTTTGAAGCAGGATTTTTTGATAGTTGCTAGAAGCAAATTGGCTCTTGGCTACTGGCCTCTTGCTTTTGGCTTATTTGTAACAAGATAAATGTTTGTAGTGCATATCCAAAATTTTGGGGTTTCATGAACTTTGTTTGGAGTAGGATTTTTTGATTTAGAAGCCAGCAGCAAATTGGCTCTTGGCTACTGGCCTCTGGCTTTTGGCTTATTTGTAACAAGATGATTGTTTGTAGTACGTATCCCGAATTTTGGGGTTTCATGAACTTTGTT